>JBGPQS010000256.1:0-2012 GCA_041489235.1 Thermodesulfovibrionia bacterium | reverse complement strand
ATTCTTGAAACAACAACTCCAAAAGGAGAGCCATTGTTGTCTTTAACAACAGATGCAAAATAAAATATGACCTCCTTAAGCGTTTTAGATTCAGATACGCCCATAGCAAACTCTCTTCCTTCTGCAATTTCTGGCCAGTATTCTGTGAATAGATGCTGTTTGCCGAGCTCTTTCACTTTTGTGTCAGCTATCCTTATTCTGTTTAAATCGAAAAATGAAATTGAAGTATAAATCTTGTGCTCGCTATAGTACTTCGCTAATCTTTCCGCAATTTGTTTTGGAGTGGAACTCCGTGAACTGATAATCGGGTCTGTTGAAAATGTCTTGATATCTACATATCTCTCATAGATCAGTCTGTCAATCTTATCTATGGTATGAAATGCTTGATCTTCCAGTCTGTCTTTTATTTGTTCTTCTAATATCTTGATGTTTGAGGTATAAACAAAATAAGAAAGAGTTACGCCAACAAACAAAACAATTACTGTAAATAATGTGGTGAGTTTTGTGGTAAATCTCATTTGTTTCCTTTTAGCTACTTCTTGAGTTTCTGAAAAAGCTGTATCACAAATTTTACCTCGATTAGTTTACTCAAAAATTGGCATTTTAGGCAATGTAGAATATTTAGCATAAAATGGGAGTAATAGTTAGATAATTAAAAGGGTTAGAGGAAACCCCTAACCCTTATTTTCATTGGTGGCGGGGAGAGGATTTGAACCTCTGACCTTCGGGTTATGAGCCCGACGAGCTACCGGACTGCTCCACCCCGCGATATGTTGTAACAATGTAAAATAACGTATAAATGTTTTTTTGTCAAACTGTCTTTTCAAACCTAATAGTAATCAGGGATGAACACATACGAAATTTTTCAATTACACGATTACTCATGGTATTATAGTAAGAATTATGGAATTACTAAGGCAGCTTAGATGGCAGGATCTGGTAGATATCATACTGATGTCTATTATACTCTACCGCCTTTTACTTATTATAAAAGGCACAAAGGCTGCACAGATGCTCATCGGACTTGGTGTTTTGCTCTTTGCATCTCTGGTTTCAAAGTATTTCGAACTCTATACAGTAGGATGGCTTATCCATAGCTTTTGGGCACAAATTGTTATCGCTATCATCATTCTTTTCCAGCCTGAGATAAGAAGAGCCCTTGCTCAAATGGGAGAAACACAGTTCCTTCAGACATTTACCTCTGCTGAAGAACTGAAATCCCTTGATGAAATTGTCAGGGCGACCATCGCATTGGCAAACAGGAAGATCGGAGCGCTTATCGTTATAGAACGTGATACAAGTCTCAAGGATTTTGTTGAGATAGGGACACCTCTTGACGCAAAGGTCACGAAAGAATTGCTGATGAGCATATTTCATCCAACCTCTCCGATACATGATGGAGCAGTCGTCATTAAAGGGAACAGAGTTGTTGCTGCGGGCTGTTTTTTGCCTATAATACTGAGTTCAGAACAGGACCGGTCACTGGGAACGAGACACCGTGCAGGGCTTGGTCTTACAGATGAGACAGACGCAGTAGCGATAATCGTTTCTGAAGAAACAGGTGGAATATCAATGGCAATGAATGGGAAGCTCGAAACACATCTGGATATGGGAACACTGAGAGATATTCTCACTGACTTATTTACAACAAAGAAGGTAAAGAAGTGAAGAAACTTTTTTTAGAAAACATTGGTCTTAAAATTGCATCTGTGTTGCTGTCAATATTTCTATGGGTTTTTGTGACTTCCCGTGGCCTTTCAGAAATGTCTCTGGATATTCCGCTTGAGTTTAAGAATGTTCCGGCAGGACTCGAGCTGGTTAGTCAGAGTGCAAAAGCAGTGAGTTTAAACATAAAAGGTCAGGAGAGACTTATCAAGGACATAAGGTCATCAGATATAAGGGTTTATATTGACCTCAATAAAGCTAAAAAAGGTGAGGGTGTTTACTATTTAAATAAAGACAACATAAAACAACCCCATATGGTAAATGTGATAAATATAACTCCTTCTTAT
>JBGPQS010000255.1:0-2032 GCA_041489235.1 Thermodesulfovibrionia bacterium | reverse complement strand
GTAAGGATTAAATCAGCCCCTGCACGTTTTATAGATATAAGTATCTCCATCATAATACGTTTTTCATCAATCCAGCCGAGTTTTCCTGCTGCCTTAACAAGTGAGTATTCACCGCTTACATTATAAGCAGCAACAGGTACATTAAAGGCATCTTTTACATCAGAGATTATATCGAGGTATGCAAGAGCTGGTTTCACCATAATAATATCCGCTCCTTCTTCAATATCAAGGGCAGCCTCTTTTAATGCTTCCCTTCTGTTTGCGGGGTCCATCTGGTACGATCGCCTGTCACCAAATTGTGGCACAGACCCTGCTGCCTCCCGGAATGGCCCATAAAATGCAGATGCATATTTTGCAGCATAAGACATGATAGGAATTTCTGAGAATCCTTCCTCATCAAGTGCAAATCTGATCGCCTCAACCCTTCCGTCCATCATATCCGATGGTGCAACCATATCTACGCCAGCCCTTGCATGCGAGACAGCCTCTTTTGATAACAGTTCAAGGGTTGGGTCATTCTGAACATAACCATCTTTTACGACTCCGCAGTGGCCGTGGCTTGTGTACTCACACATGCAGACATCTGTAATAACAAACAGTTCAGGGACTTTATTCTTAATTGCCTTGATCGCCTTTTGAACAACACCATGCTCAGCATAAGCACCTGAGCCGATCTCGTCTTTATGTTCTGGAATCCCAAAAAGCATTACAGAAGGGATACCGAGGGAATAAACTTCTTTGGCATGCCTGACAATAATGTCAACGGATTCCTGAAAACATCCCGGCATTGAGGAAATCTCTTTTTTTACACCTTTGCCAAAGGTGACAAAAAGGGGATAGATAAAATTATCAGCAGAAAGCGAGGTCTCCCTCAGCATTCTCCTGATAGTCTCGGTTTTTCTTAACCTTCTTGGTCTGTGTATCGGAAACATTCAGTTATAGTGAATCCTTTACCCACAGGAGTTGCAACCTGAACTGCCGGTACCGCAGGATGAACCGCCGGTACTACAGGATGAAAGACCTCCGCTAAAGATAAAGCCTTCTCCTTCATCACCAGCGTAATAGTCGAGCTGTTTTCCTGCGAGGGTTTCTAATGTTTCCCTATCCATAAAGACTCTCAAGCCATTTTTTTCAATGACCTCTTCGTTAGGCATTTGCTCTTCCTGCAAATTGAGCCCATAAGATAACCCGCAGCAGCTTTCTCCTGCGACATATATCCTTATGCCCCAGTTATCTTTACCTTCACCAGTCAGTACGGCCTTTGCCTTCTCAGCAGCCTTATCAGATATTGTCAACAATTACCACCTCCAACTGTTTATTAATTTAGAATAAATAATTATTCCCCAAAAAGCAAACTTTAGCTTTTTCAGTATAGGTACCTTTGATTATATAAGTTCCTTAAATTTTACAAGATCAGAAAATTTATAAAGGGTTGACATTGCCCTACTCACAGTCGGGATGCCTGCCTCTTCAAGGGCAGCGATTGGGTTAAGTCCGCCAACTATTATCATCCCTGCCTTGTCCATGGCAACCGGCATTTCAAGGAGAGGCTGGTTTGGATTGCCAATGAATAAGATGCCACCGATACCTTTTTCCTTCATCGCTTGACTCAACTCTTTTGCCTTTTCAATGCTTACAACAGGTATTTCCCTGAAACTTGCAAGGATTTTCCCATTATGGTCTTTTGTTGCACCTATGACATCAGTCATCCTGCTTTTTATGAAAATCTCAAGGGGGTCAAGAGAAGAGCCTTCATAGCTTATGAGTGCAGTAAATCTTGATGGCTCAGAGTTTTCTACCTGCAATACGCCTCCAAATTTAGATGCGACAGGAATTCCTGCTTTCAGGAATATGCCGTTTATGGTTACACTGCATACCGTACCGAATCCTATTTGACCCTCTGGCACGGGGATATCACCGATCTTTTCACCGCTCTTATGGAGGACAACCTTATCAGACATGATATAGTGCGATGAAAAAACCGGTTTCATGATTCGCAATGCCTCTTTCAGTCTCTCCTCGGGGAAATAGG
>JBGPQS010000254.1:0-2035 GCA_041489235.1 Thermodesulfovibrionia bacterium | reverse complement strand
ATGCGGGGGGAGAATGCAGGTGCTTGGTGAATTCAATTCTATGGTCTTTTTTGCCGGAGCTGACAGCCTGCTCACTGGAAATTATCTCACCACCTCAGGAAGAAGTTATAAAGATGATCTCAGGCTTATCAAAACATATGGACTCACTACTAAAACATAAAAAAGGGGGGATTGAATGCAGAATGTATCAGATATCTATGATGTGATCATAATCGGTGGAGGTCCCGCAGGCCTTACTGCTGGACTTTATACATCAAGGGCACGGCTTAAGAGCCTCCTTATTGAAAGAGGGTTTGCAGGAGGTCTGGTGACGACTATTGATTGGGTAGAGAACTACCCTGGATTTGACGAGGGAATTTCAGGTGTAGAACTTTCCCAAAGGATGGAGCAACAGGCAAAGAAATTCGGACTTGAGACAGTTCAGGGCTCTGTCAAAGAGATTTATGTGCATGATGAAATAAAACGAATAGTCCTTGAGGAAGGAAACGTCTATGAATCAAAAACGGTAATCCTCGCCACAGGGGCAAATCCGGGACTCCTGAAAGTAGAGGGAGAAGAGAAATACAGAGGCAGAGGTGTCTCATACTGTGCTACCTGTGACGGAGCATTTTTCAGAGGTAAGAAGATTGCGGTTGTAGGTGGTGGTAATTCTGCAGTTCAGGAGGCATTATTCCTGACTAAGCTGGCAGAGGTTGTCTATATAGTGCACAGAAGAGATCAACTCAGGGCAACAAAAATTATTCAGGAGAGGGCATTTGCAAATCCAAGTATAAAATTTATCTGGAATTCACTGGTTGAAAAAATAGAGGGAGATGATACAGTACACGCCTTGTTCCTGAAGAATGTGAAGACTGGCGAGGTTTCCAGATTAGAGGTGGAGGGTGTTTTCATCTATGTTGGGTATAATCCAAGCACAGGATTTCTTAAGGGCATTGTAAAACTGGATGAAGATAATTACATCCTTACTGATGAGGACATGTCTACCTCTGTGCCAGGGATTTTTGCAGCAGGCGATGTGAGGGCAAAGCCTCTCAAACAAATAACCACTGCGGTAGGAGATGGTGCAACAGCAGCAGTGTCATCTGAGAAATATATTTCTCAGATGAATCAGATGAAAAGGTAAAGGAAATACAGGGGAACTCATCCTATCTCTTTTTATCTATAAGGGTGATGAGTTCAGCAGCATTTTTTGGTGCATTGCCATCTGCATCATTATTGAAATAAACGAAGACATCTTTCTTCTGCCGCATATATGCCTTAATACGTTTTGAATCTTCCTTTAATGATGCGGTACCGTATGATGTCGCATAGCTGCCGTCTTCTCCGTGTCTCCTCATATAAATAAAATCAGCAGTCAGTGGCAGTTCATTAAGGAACTCAGGCCAGTCTGCTATACAGAGCGCTGCATTTTCTTTTTCAAGTAAATTAAAAACCTTTCTGGTTATCCATGTTTTGCTCCTGAACTCAAATGTATTTCTCATGCGATATGGTTTCAGTTCCTGGAGAAAGTCTTTCAGACGTTCTACATCAATAGTAAAGGTGGGAGGGAACTGCCACAGGATAACCCCTAATTTTTCTTTTAGCAGTAATGCCCTCGAGAGAAAAGCCTCAATAGGTTCTGCACAGTCTTTAAGCTTTTTTACATGTGTGATAAACCTGCTTCCCTTCAGTGAAAAGGTGAAGTCTTCAGGTGTAGATAAATACCATTTTGAAAATATCTCTCTCTCAGGGAGCCGGTAAAAAGTGACATTAAGTTCTGTTGTTGAAAACTGCTTACAGTAAAATTCGAGCCAAAGGCTTCGTGAGAGGTCATTAGGGTAAAAATTCCCTCTCCAGTGATCATAGAGAAAACCGCTGCAACCTATCCTTAAATTCACCACTGAATATTCTATCATACCAGGGACTGAGCACGCTATATATACCTGCGTCCATAAAATAGAAATAATGTAATTCTTGGCACATTTTTTCTTAGTATATGACAATCTTTGTTAGATTATATTGTTATAACAATTTCTTTAATTTTAAAAATATCATT
>JBGPQS010000253.1:0-2088 GCA_041489235.1 Thermodesulfovibrionia bacterium | reverse complement strand
GTGAAAAATCCTGAATGGTTTGATGTGATAGTGACAGACAATATGTTTGGAGATATCATTACGGATTTAGGAGCGATGATACAGGGCGGAATGGGAATCGCTGCAGGAGGTAATATTAACCCTCATGGGGTTTCGATGTTCGAGCCTATTGGAGGCTCTGCACCGAAATATACAGGGAAGAATGTCATTAACCCTCTTGCTGCAATCTGTGCAGGCGGGATGATGCTTGAACACCTCGGTGAAATGAAATCAGCACAGATTATTGAGAAGGCTGTCATGGAGGTTACCGGCAAATATCTAAAGAGCCTCTCTGCAGGTAAAATGGGATACAGCACAACAGAGGTTGGTGACCTTGTTGTAAAGTTCGTGACAGACCTCAGTCTTGATTGACAAACTATTGAATTATTTGATATAAAAAAGTTTACTCCTGGGTAGCTCAGCTGGCAGAGCGGGTGGCTGTTAACCACTTGGTCGGGGGTTCGAATCCCTTCCCAGGAGCCAATTATCATTCATCAGTGTTATGTCTTATTTTGTCTATATCCTGAAGAGCAAATCGACCGGGCAGTTTTATATCGGTCACACTGATGATCTTACTCGCAGGATTATCGAGCATAACAACCCCGATTACCTTGGAACGAAATATACGAAGTTGCATAAAGGCCCATGGATTTGCGTTTATGAAGAAGAGTGTCCATCTCGTTCAGAAGCAATGCAGCGGGAGAGACAGATAAAGGCTAAGAAAAGCAGAAAATATATCGAGTATCTTATCGCAAGCAAGCAGAATCCTGAAGGCTGTTAATCCCGAATGCTTTCGGGATCGAGGGGTTCGAATCCCTTCCCAGGAGCCAATGAAATCAAGGGCTTGCAGAGACACAAGCCTTTTTATATAGATATGAAGCCATTCTATAAGGACTGTTATTTAAAAAATATCGATCACACGACCTATCCCTATTGGAGTCCTTGTGATCTCTGTAAATCTGTTCCTTACTTTTGTACTGCAGTAAACAGCACCAAAATCCGTCTTTCACATAGTACGGTGCATTTTAGAAAATTTCCATACTATGTTGATTACTGATTGAAAGTCACTTCTTTTAAGCCTTGATAAAGATGCGAAGCGCCTCCTATTCGGTGCCAAAGTCGTTATTATTCTTAAAATAATATCAAAAGATGGGAAGCTGTCATGTCTATTAAAGAAAAAAAATATTAGATTAAGATAATATGTTATGCTTAATACAAGAGGAAAAGAAGAAATACTTGAACAGGGACACTGATAAATAGATTTCATTTCGCAAAGCTCACCTTTTAGCGGTCTCCCCAATTAACAGACATTTTATGAATATTACATCCTGCGGTCACTGCCGCAGGGTTATTCACTTTGTTTCCATCTTTGAGAAAGAACTTTTATGCCACTTTATAAGTAAATGCGAGTGCAAAATTAAAGTATATGAAAGCATATCGTATAGGCAAATCTATCATCCTGCCTCATGTCCGTTATTTAAATCATGGAGGATGTAATAGTATGATGTTTCATTCTCAAGTTATAAGATTCAATGGACATTATCAAACATTGAGATGTGATAGGATGGACGTTTCTGGTTTATGTTTGGGACATAAGATAAGCAAAGAAGAGTTTTTAAGAAGATATTGTGGTGGTGTAGAACCAGAAACAAAGACAAACAAAGAATGATAAGGGGGTCTAATATTTATAACTAAGGATTTAAAAGTATCCAAGAACGTTGAAAGATCAGAATTTTTATTAACAAAAAAGGAGGTTGAATAATGAGAAAAATGTATGTTGGAAATATTCCATACAACGCTACAGAACAAGATTTAAGGGATCTTTTCTCAGAGTATGGAGAGATTGAATCATTAAAAATAATGAAGGATAACTTCACGGAACGATCCAAAGGCTTTGGTTTTATTGAGATGGTAGATGAAAACGATGCAAAAAAGGCGATTGCAACCCTTAATGGGAAGGATTTTAAGGGGAAATCACTTACTGTAGCTGAGGCGAGACCTCAACAGAAACGGCAAGGTTTTAATAAAAGAAGTAGTGGCTATGGTGGAGCTGGGGGTACAGGGAGAGGT
>JBGPQS010000252.1:0-2093 GCA_041489235.1 Thermodesulfovibrionia bacterium | reverse complement strand
TGGACCCCGAACTGCTCTTTTTTGATGAGCCATCAGCAGGTCTTGATCCCGTGACTGCTGCTGGCATCGATGAGCTCATCCTGAAACTCAGGGATGTATTTAAAATTACTATCATTGTGGTAACCCATGAACTTCCAAGTGTTTTTACCATTGCTGATTATGTTATCATGCTCGATAAAGGTGAGATAATATTTTCAGGCACTCCCGATGAATTACGGGCATCTGATAATCAGCGGATAAGAATGTTTCTTGAGAGGAAACCAGAAAGCGTAACCTATTCACCTGATGATTATTTACAGATTATTGCAGGGGATTAAGGTGTGAAGAAATCAGCATATTTGAAAGAAGGGTTCAAGGCAGGCTTAATTATCATTGCCTCCCTCATTATCCTGAGCGGATTTATTATATTGATTGGTGGAAGCCAGTTTTTTGAAAAGTTTGACCACTACTATGTGAAGGTAATGAATGCAGCCGGTCTTGAAGTGGGTGCGCAGGTCAGACTTGGTGGTGTGAGGATTGGAAAAGTTCTGGACATCAAAGCCCCGAAAGGACCAGGAGAATTTGTTACTATAGAAATTGGCATAAAAAAGGAAACCACTCTATACGAAGGGACGAGGGCATACATCACACAGATAGGCTTTGTAGGAGATATCTATCTTTTGCTTTCTGTGGAAAACACATCTCATGAGAAGATTAACGTTGGAGGTATTATCCCCTCTGAGGAGCTTGTCCAATTCAGTCTGCTCATGAAAAAGCTTGACGGAATATCTCAGTCGCTGGACAGCCTGCTCAAAGATATAGCCAAGATCTTCAGCCCCAAGAATATAGAAGAAATCGAAAAACTCTTTGGAAACACAAATAGAGCAATAGTCTCCGGCTCATCTAACCTCGATAAAATCGCATCATCTCTCAAGAGCACCACTGATAAACTCGAACTCGTCCTCAACGAGATAGAGGAATTTGTGCGAGATAATAAGGGTGAGGTTTCGCAACTGATTAAAAGGGCAAGAGAAGACCTTGATAGAGCGGGAGATACGATTAAAACGATAGAAGAAGCTGCGAAGAGTATAGACAGGACATCACAATCCATGAATAAAGTTATCGACCTCCAGTCACAGAATCTCGACGGCCTTCTCAATAGTATGACTAAAACAACAGAAGAGCTGCAGATTTTTTTACAAGAGATAAAGAACAAACCGTGGAGCCTCTTTTACAAGGAAGGAAAAGGTGAATAAGATGCAAAAATATTTATTCATTATCCCATCTATTTTTCTTCTCTTCGCATGCACTATGCCAGAGACCAGGATTTATAGCATTTATGTACCTATAGAGAGAGATATATCTACTACGAAAACTGATGATTCGATTGCAATAGTTATCCATGCTCCACGGCATCTCACACAACAGTATATCGCCTATAGAAATTCGCCTTACCAGCTTGAAATTTCAAAGTATTCAAAGTGGGACGCTCCTCCAAGCGAGATAGTGAGAGATCGCTTGGAGGATTTCCTCACGAAAACGAATCTTTTCAAAGAAGTCCGAGTATCCAATACCATACCCAGAGATTTTTATTCACTCAAAATGAATTTGAGGAAATTTGAAAGGTATGATGAAGGGAATGAATCCTTTGGTGAACTTGTCTTTGACATTGACCTCTTTTCACCAGACTTCAAAGAGCTCTATCACAGTACTATCTTAAAAAAGGTAAAGCTCGATGACCGGAACTTTTTCAGCCTCGCAAAAGGGTTAAGTATTGCTCTTACAGAGGGGATAAACGAGGCCAGAGAAAGCATTATTAAATCTTTTAAACGTGATTAGTGTCATTATCTTTATCTTCATCAAAGGCTCTCAGGTATTCTTCAGGGATTTTTGGGAGCTGGCTCACTACCCACTTTTGAAGGCAATCAAGAGAACAAAAATTATAATCGTCAATTAATCCAATTCCCTTCCATTGCCTTACTAAAAGCCAGCCTTTTAATATTTCGCAACGTGCATCCTCCGGTGCAGTCTCTTCGTCAGAACATTCAGTGTATTCCACACGTTTCCCACAGAAATGGCATATTGCATAACTCTTTGACAATTGTATCTCCTTG
>JBGPQS010000251.1:0-2093 GCA_041489235.1 Thermodesulfovibrionia bacterium | reverse complement strand
CACACTCGATGATTTTCCCGGATGTCCTGAAGTGAAAGAAGACGGAGTTACATTTGAAGAGAATGCAGTGAAGAAAGCAGCAGTAATTGCAAAATGTACAGGAAAATGTGCACTTGCAGATGATTCGGGACTTGAAGTGTACGAAATGAAAGGGGCCCCTGGTACCTTGTCTGCACGGTATGCTGGTGAGGCTGCAGATGACAGGAAGAATAGTGAAAGACTGCTCTATGAGATGCACTCAATTGCGAACGAGAAAAGAGGTGCACGATTTGTATGCTGTATTGCCTTAGCATCTCCTGACGGGAACGTAAGAACCTTTTTGGGGCATGTTGAAGGGAGGATAGGGAAAGAACCAAAGGGCGTTAACGGTTTTGGCTATGATCCTCTATTCTATCCCGAAGGACTTAACAGGACTTTTGCCGAGATGTCTGATAATGAGAAAGATACCCTGAGTCATCGGGGCAGGGCACTAAGAGGTCTTCAGAGATATCTTACGGAAAATAAAGAGTAATTTTAAAATTTATATACTAAACTTCATAATTTTTAAGAATCAGGTTAATAAGTAAAACTTATCGTTTTATCAAAAATATGAATTTGACTTAACACACCATAATGATTATAGTATATCTGTTTTGATTTAGCACAGTAGTACTTCCGTCTGAGTTTTGCCATTAAGACACTGAAATTTCGTATTTAGTGCTTTAATATTTTCGTTTTTGCATAAATTTATTTTTAGATGGAGGTAGAGTATGAGACTTGTTCTTCTCGGCGCTCCCGGAGCAGGTAAGGGAACTCAGGCAAAAAAACTCATCGAAACATACGGTATCCCACAGATTTCCACAGGTGATATTCTCAGAAAGGCAGTTGCAGATGGTACCCCCCTTGGGAAAGAAGCAAAATCTTACATGGATAAGGGTGAGCTTGTGCCTGACAGTGTTGTCATTGGGCTTGTGAAGGAAAGAATTGCCCAAGATGA
Source organism: Thermodesulfovibrionia bacterium (assembly GCA_041489235.1). Taxonomy (GTDB): domain Bacteria; phylum Nitrospirota; class Thermodesulfovibrionia; order Thermodesulfovibrionales; family SM23-35; genus VGWZ01. The sequence goes on along the minus strand of JBGPQS010000251.1, from coordinate 1,117 downwards.
CTGCAAGAAGGGCTACATACTTGACGGCTTTCCAAGAAATATTGCACAGGCAGAGGTATTAGACAAGGTGCTTGCTGAAATGGGGGCACCACTTGATACCGCCTTGAGTGTTGATGTAGACAAAGATGTCCTTATGAAGAGGTTGACAGGAAGAAGGACGTGTAGGAAGTGCCAGCAGATGTACAATATATATTTTTCTCTACCAAAGAAAGAGGGTGTATGTGATAAATGTGGTGGGGAGCTTTTTCAAAGAAATGACGACAAAGAAGAAACAATCAGAAAAAGACTTGATGTCTATGATGCCCAGACAGCGCCTCTCATGGAGTACTACAAAAAGAAAGGGATAGTTAAATCGGTCGCTGGAACAGGAAGCATAGACGAGATATTTAAACAGGTTTGCTCGAAATTGGGGTTAAAATAGAAGCGTTAGATGTGTATGGTTATTGTGGATATTCTAAAAAATCAATAGAAAGCAGGAGGTGAAATTAAATTTTAGCATTAGGGATAAGAGCAAATCTCAATTATATAATGAAGATTATTTAAAAAAGGAGGAAAGAATGGAAAATATTGGTCATGGCGGTAAAGCAATCGTTGAACGTATTCTGTCAAAAGACGCAGCTATCAAAAAAGTGCAGGCATTAAAGGCAGCAAAGGCAAAGGAACTGGATGTTCGTTTGCAGATCGCTACAGAGGTCATTGACATTGCCTACGGTTTTTTCTCACCGCTCGAAGGGTTTATGACAAAGGCTGACGTCGAGTCTGTCTGCGACAAAATGCTCCTTGCAGATGGAAAGACTGTTTGGGCCATCCCGATCGTATTCGACATGTCTGACGAAGACCTTAGGAAATCAGGGATCAAACAGAAAGATGAAGTCCTTCTCACCTATACCGGCAATCCATTTGCTGTTTTCGAGGTTTCCGATATCTTCACCTTAGATAAACAAGACGTGGCAAAGAAGGTTTATGGTACGACAGAAGAAAAACATCCCGGCGTCAAGAGGACCTATCAGTACCAGGAAAAATTCCTTGGCGGAAAGATAACCCTCCTCAACCCTCCAAAGATAAACGAGCCCTTTACAAGATTCTGGCTCACCCCGAAACAGATGAGGGAAAGGTT
>JBGPQS010000250.1:0-2098 GCA_041489235.1 Thermodesulfovibrionia bacterium | reverse complement strand
TTTTTTCAATGCATCAGAGATCGCCTCTGCTGCGGCTGGGTTATGTGCACCGTCTATCACTATAGGCGGATCTTCTTTTATGATCTCAAGTCTACCCTCCCACTTCACACTCGAAAGACCATCACTGATAAAGTTCGGGGTTCGGAGTTCGGAGTTCGGAATAATTTTTTTAAAAAGGAGTTCAACGGTTTTAATGGCAACAGATACGTTCTGAAGCTGGTGTTCTCCTACAAGCGGGAGGTATAAATCATTGATTATTCGTGTGTCTCTGTTCTTATAGTCAAAGTATACTCCTGAAAGATCTTCCTTTTTAAGTACTGAGGAAAAATCCCTCCCGTAAAGATATACTTCTGCATTTTTTTCCTTTGCCTTTACCTCAATGACCTCTAAAACCTCAGCTGCTTGAGATGAGACGACGACAGGCACCTCCTCTTTTATAATTCCTGCTTTCTCAGTGGCTATCTCTCTTAATGTGTTGCCGAGAAACTTCATGTGATCATAACTTATATTTGTGATCACAGACACCGCAGGTATAATGATATTTGTCGCATCGAGTCTTCCTCCCATACCAACTTCTATTACTGCAACATCTATTTTTTTTCTTTTGAAATACTCCAGTGCTATTGCAGTTACTACTTCAAAAAATGTTGGTGAAAAATCACCCGAGTGTATAACTATTTCTCTTACTTCATCTATAAGATCAATTACTTCTTTCTCTGTTATCTCTTCACCATTAATCCTTATCCTCTCTGTGAAACTCACAAGATGAGGTGATGTGAATAGCCCGACCTTGAGGCCGGCAGATTTTAGAATTGATGCAATAATCGCAGATGTTGAGCCTTTTCCATTTGTTCCTGCGATATGTATGGAAGGGAATGATTTATGCGGTTTTCCGAGTGCGGATAAGAGCCTGTCTATATTATCAAGACCGAATTTAATACCGTACTTCTGGAGGCTGTAAAGATAATGAATCGTCTCGCTGTAGCTCATGAGAGGAGTTCAATGAGCTTCGCAACTGTTTCCTTCAGACTTTTTCTATCGACAACTATATCGAGAAGCCCGTGCTCAAGGAGAAAGTCAGCCCTCTGAAAATCCTCAGGAAGTGGCTGTTTAATAGTCTGCTCAATCACTCTTGGGCCTGCAAACCCAATCAGGCTCTTTGGTTCAGCAATAATGATGTCTCCGAGCATCGCAAAGCTTGCAGTAACCCCGCCAAATGTCGGGTCACACAGAATGGATATATAAAGAACATCGTTATCTTTCAGCCTTCCTATTGCAGCAGAAACCTTTGCCATCTGCATAAGTGAGAATATCCCCTCCTGCATCCTCGCACCCCCGGATGAGGAAACAATGATGAGAGGTTGTTTCTTTTCATTAACCCTTTCTGCGATCCGTGAGATTTTTTCACCCACAACAGAACCCATACTCCCGCCCATAAAGAAAAAGTCCATAACAACTACACTCACAGGATGACCTTTTATAAGTGCATCACCTGAAATCACTGCCTCCTTAAGACCACTCTTATTTTCATTCTCTTTTAACCTGTCTTTATAAGGGATGGCGTCCTTGAAATGAAGCGGATCACCTGACTTAATCTCTGTATCTATCTCTATGAAGCTTCCTTCATCAACAAGGAGTCTTAATCTCTCTCGAGCACTTATCCTGAAATGATAATTACATTTTGGACAGACCTTAAGGTTTCTCTCTATCTCCTTCTTATAGACGACCTCCTTGCAACTATCGCACTTGACCCACAGACCTTCGGGTATTTTTACCTTTCTGTCAGTCTTTACGTCTTTCGTCTTTTTAAACCAGGCCATCTATTGCCTCCCTCAGACTGATAAGATAATTCCTCAGCTCATCAGGGGATTCATGAAGTCTTCTCACTATTGCACTTCCTACGATTACACCATCAGATACTTTTGCAACTGCCGATGCCTCCTCAGGAGTCGAGATTCCGAAACCGACTGCTATAGGCTTGTCTGTGTATTTTCTTATTTCTGATAGCAATGTTTCTACTGAGCCATCAAGTAAAAGAGCCGCACCTGTGACACCGGTTATTGTGACATAGTATATAAAACCTTTTGATGCCTTTACT
>JBGPQS010000249.1:0-2107 GCA_041489235.1 Thermodesulfovibrionia bacterium | reverse complement strand
AGCACCTGCTGAGGCTGTTGTTACCCCGGAAGTTACAGAGCCAGAAGTTATAAAGAAGGGTAAAAAAGAAGAGGAGGAGAAAGCCTAATTAGTTATTAGTTTTTAGACTTATAACTAACAACTGATAACTGGTGACTGTTTTTTATGTGGGTTATCGCAGGTCTTGGGAATCCCGGGAGCAGATATTCGAGGACCAGACACAATATCGGCTTTATGGTCACAGAGGAAATTGCATGCAGATATGGGATAGACCTTAAGGAAAAACAAGAGAAATATAAAATAGGAAGGGGCTCAATTGATAGCGAACACATTCTGCTCATTGAGCCCCTTCTTTATATGAACAGAAGTGGCTTTGTTATCAGAGATATATTAGGTAAGTTTAGTATACAGCCTGAAAACCTTATCGTTATTCATGATGACCTCGATATGGAGATTGGTAAAATAAAAATCAGAAAAAAAAGTTCATCAGGAGGTCACAAAGGCGTTGAATCTATAATACAGAACATTAGTTCGAAAGATTTTATAAGAGTGAAAATAGGGATAGGAAGAGACAGTAGCCTTGCTGCAGAAGATTATGTGTTGAAAAGGTTCAGAAAGGATGAGGTTTTTTTAATAAAAGCAACAATTAAAAGAGCGTCAGATGCAGTAACCTCAATTATAGTGGATGGACCTGAAAAAGCAATGAATGTTTTTAATAAAAGTGAATAAACAAAATGCGGGATATGCTCGGCAGAGAAGAGGTTATCACTGTAGAAAATGCCCTTGAGCTCATTTTCAGTAACTTTTCTCCCAAACTTCCTCATGAAAAAAGTCTAAAAATATCTGAGTCATACGGAAGGATTCTGTCAAGAGACATCGGTTCTCCAGAGGACCTTCCCAATTTTTCCCGTTCTACAGTTGATGGATTTGCAGTAGCTGCCTCTGATACCTTTGGTGCCACAGAAGGAATGCCCGCATACCTGAATATTCAATACGAGATACTCATGGGTGAAGAGCCTGATTGTGAACTGAAGAAAGGCGAGGCAGCAAAGATTGCAACAGGTGGAATGCTTCCAAAGGGTGCAGATGCAGTGGTGATGCTCGAACATACTCAGAAAATTGATGAAATGATGATGGAAGTTGTGAAACCCGTTGCCCCTGGAGAAAATGTGATACAGGCTGGAGAAGATGCAAAGAAAGACGAGATTATTTTAAAGAAGGGGCATAAATTGAGGCCACAGGATATAGGGGTACTCGCAGGCCTTGGTATAACTGATATCCGCGTTTACGAGAAACTAAAGTGCTCGATACTCTCAACAGGTGACGAGATAGTTCCTCCTGACCAGCCCATAAAAACCGGACAGGTAAGAGATATCAATTCTTATAACCTTGCAGGGTTAATCTTAAATGAAGGGGCTGTCCCTCTTTTAAAAGGCATATTCAAAGATGAGTACACTATCATAAGAAATGTTATGCAGGAGTCCTTAGAAGACTCGGATATGGTTTTAATTACAGGTGGCAGTTCGGTTGGAGCAAAAGATGTTACTGCGAAGGTAATCAATGATCTTGGAAAACCAGGGGTCTTATTTCATGGAGTATCCTTGAAGCCCGGCAAACCTTTGATAGGTGGTATTGTAAATGGTATTCCTATCTTTGGTCTTCCCGGACATCCCGCAGCCGTTACGGTCTGTTTCGAGATATTTATTAAGTCTGTGCTCAAAAGACTGTCAGGATTAAGTAAAGATAGATTTGATAAGGAAAAACATACTATCAAAGCAAGAATTGCAAAAAATATCTCGTCAAGTCCAGGGAGAGAGGAACATATTGGAGTTGCCCTTGAAGAAAGGAACGGAGAGGTATGGGCTGTACCCATACTCGGCAAATCAGGTCTCATCACAACACAGATTAAAGCAGATGGAATGGCAGTGATTCCATTGAGAAAACTTGGGGTGCAAGAAGGTGAGATTGTAGAAGTCAGGCTTTTTTGACAAAAATTGTAAAAGCAAAGACTTTATCCTCTCCATAACATAAGCATAGCCTAACAATTTCTTGATGGAATTAACAACTTGGAAATATCCGACTAAGAACTTTGACAGCCCACCTTTACTCGTCTAAAATTACAACAAGT
>JBGPQS010000248.1:0-2115 GCA_041489235.1 Thermodesulfovibrionia bacterium | reverse complement strand
CACATCGATCAAATATACTTTGTTTTTCATATAATCTCTTTTAACCTCTTCTAAAATAAGGAATAATTTGAATTTTTCATTCTAACATAAATTGATTTAACATTACAATTACCGCGAACACCATGGAAGCATCTAAAATTTGGGAATAAGATGAAGAACCAGTTAATACTGAAAAATGCTCTTGAAGCGAACATTAGAAAATTTATATGCTTCCTGTGGTAAATAAAGACTGGAAAAGAAAAGAGCTCTTTGTTACAATTAAGACCAGTTTTGCAGAGGAGGCACGGATGGATTTTAAAGGTCAGGTTGCAATAGTTACAGGTGGAGGACGCGGTATCGGGAGAGCAATTGCAGAGGGTCTTGCAAAGAAGGGTGTCAATGTAGCTATTGCAGATATCAACCTGGATGCAGTAAATGAAGCTGTGGCAGCTATTGCCGCACTCGGAGTTAAGGCTATAGGAATGCAGCTTGATGTGTCGAACTCCGAGAGTGTGAAAAAGACATTCGACGATATACGAAGGGAGTTCAACAGGATTGATATATTGATAAACAATGCAGGCATTACAAAAGATAACCTTCTCATCAGGATGAAGGAGGAGGATTGGGATTCTGTAGTGAATATTAACCTCAAGAGTGTTTTCCTTTGTTCCAGGGAAGCGATAAAGGATATGTCTAAACAGCGGTACGGGAGAATAGTAAGTATCTCATCTATAGCTGCATTCATGGGTAATGCAGGACAGGCGAATTATAGTGCATCAAAAGCCGGGATAGTCGGACTGACAAAAACAATAGCAAAAGAATATGCGAGCAGAGGAATCACAGCGAATGCTGTTGCACCTGGGTTTATAAAAACTGCAATGACAGATATTCTGCCGGAAAATGTAAAAGAAGAGATGATAAAGTTGATTCCTGCGGGAAGATTTGGTACAGTTGAGGATGTTGCGAATGCTGTTATTTTTCTTGCATCACCTGACTCGGATTATATAACCGGTCACGTAATCCATGTAAATGGCGGTATGTATATGTAAGTTCCTATTTTCGATGGTAATTTAAAAATTTTCAATCTAAAATTTGAAATTAAAACACGGAGGTGTAGGTATGTTAGAAGAGAAAGTGAAAGAGATTATCTCAAAACAACTCGGCGTAAGTCAGGCAGAGATTAAACCGGAGTCATCTTTTGTTGAGGACTTGGGTGCGGACTCGCTGGATACAGTCGAGCTTGTTATGGCATTTGAAGAGGCATTTGGAATCGAGATACCTGACGAGGATGCTGAGAAGATCTCAAAAGTTAAAGATGCTGTTGAGTATATTAATAATAAGAAATCTTCTGCATGATGGATAAAAGAAGAGTCGTTGTTACAGGGTTAGGTCTTATCACCCCTCTTGGTGTGGGTGTGACACCCTCGTGGGAAAATCTTGTTCAGGGCAGATCTGGTATTGGTAAGATCACATTATTTGATGCATCTCACTTTCAGACACAGATAGCCGGTGAAGTAGAAGGTTTTAACCCTGAAGATTATATTGAGACAAAAGAGTTAAAGAAAATGGATCGGTTTATCCATTTTGCAGTTGCTACAGCAAAAATGGCACTGGATGATTCCGGTCTGAAGATCACGGAGAGTAACGCAGAGAAGGTAGGCGTCATTATCGGGTCAGGTATGGGAGGTCTCTACGCAATTGAACATTACCACACTGTGTTACTTGAGAAGGGACCGAGGAGAATATCCCCATTTTTTATTCCTATGTTAATAATAAATCTTGCCTCAGGCCAGGTATCTATAAAGTTTGGCGCAAAAGGACCTAACTCTGCTGTAACCACTGCATGTGCAACAGGAAGTCATTCAATCGGAGATGCGTTTAAAATTATTCAGCGGGGAGACGCAGACGCAATGATTGCCGGAGGGACAGAAGCAGTGATAACATCTTTGGGTGTGGGTGGATTTAATGCAATGAAGGCTCTCTCTACAAGAAACGATGAGCCAGAAAGAGCAAGCAGGCCTTTTGACGTTGATAGAGATGGCTTTGTGATGGGTGAGGGTGCAGGTATTGTGATACTCGAAAGCCTTGAAAGTGCCATGGAGAGAGGTTCGAAAATATATGCAGAGATAGTCGGAT
>JBGPQS010000247.1:0-2134 GCA_041489235.1 Thermodesulfovibrionia bacterium | reverse complement strand
CTGAAGAGGCATCAAAACAATCCGGAAGAAGCATGATTCCGATTATCCATGAGCCGATGAATTTTAGCGACATTTTTTCCATTCACTCTTCACGATTCATTCCTCGCGGATTTATCTTTTATGAAGAAGGAGGCATGAAACTTTCAGAAGCAGTCTCATCACTCGTTACTCGTCACTCATCACTTTTTGTTATTATTGGCCCTGAAGGTGGTTTTACAAAAGAAGAGGTCGCATTCGCAAAAGAAAAAGGGCTTATTGTTACCTCTCTTGGTAAGAGAATTCTCAGAGCTGAAACTGCCGCAATCTCAGCAATAACATTAGTACAGTTTCTTTTAGGGGATATAGGCTAACCTTTTTTCTCTCTTATAAATATAATATTCTCTACTGGTATAACAATCCAGCCACTTTCTGATTCAAGGTGTACCTCTTCTTCTCCAATCTCAATAAGTTTGCCTGTGTAACTCATATCTCCTATTTCAACCTCAACAACTTTCCCCACTAAATCTACCATGTTACCCTCCGTACCTGCGCCTCCCTGTCTCCTGATTATGCACTATTTCAGCACCAATCAGAAAGATACACGTAGAATAAAATACCCAAAGGAGGAACACAACAAACATAGTAAGCGAGCCATATAATGTGCCAAGTTTTGCGAATGCTCCTACATACCATGTAAAGAGATGCTTTGCAACTTCCTGTAATGATGTGGTAAAAAAAGCGCCAGTAATTGCATGAGTAACTCTTACCTTTGTTTTCGGAATAAGAATATAAAGCATGGTAATGGAAAAAAGTACCATTAAGAAGGGCACTGCATACCTTATGAGAAAATGTGTGATCACACCAATCTTTAATTCAGGGAAGACAGGTTTTAATGCTTTAAGCAGAGGGATGAATGATGATGCGGTAAATGAAACAAGAATCATGATAATGATGAGCGTCACTACACAAAGAGACAGTATTACAGACCAGAAAAAATTCCTCATCTTCCCTACTTTGAATATAAAATTCAACGCATTCTCAAGGGATGAAAAGAGCTGATATGAAAGAATTCCGTACAATACAATGCTCAATGCACCAATCTCTCTAAATGTGATAAGTTTTCCTAATTCTCCTGCAATTACGGATGTTATGGGAGGAAATAAATGTATAAGCTTTGTGGATAAAAAATGATAAAACCCTTGATAATGTCCCAGTAGAAATCCAAATATAGCTACCAGGAAGAGACAGAATGGCACCAGCGCCATCATAATAAAATATGAGATGGATCCCGCGAGCATTATACCGCCATCTCTAAAAAAATCTATAAAACTCTTCCCCATGATTCTCAAATACTTCACTGATCTTATTTCCTTTCTCTGGCTCTGAAATAAATCTTGACTGGTGTTCCTCTAAACAAAAACCTTTCCCTCAACCCTTTTTCAATGTATCTTATTTGTGCATTTTTTAAGGCAGATGGATAGTTCGTGAAGACGACAAAAACAGGGGGTTCTATGTTCACCTGGGTGACATAGTAAAGCTTTATTTCCTTGCCCTTATATTTAGGTACAGGCATATTTTGCATAGCTTCCCTGAAAAACCTGTTCAGCTCTCCAGTCGCGATCCTTTTCCTTCGCTCTTTCATTATTTCATCAATTATCGGAAAGACTTTTGTAATGCGCGTCTTCTCAAGAGCTGATACGGTCAGTATGGGTGCATAGTGCATAAACCATATCTTTCTGCCCACTTCCTTTCCTAAATTTTTATACATCTCTTCAGGATTCTTAATAATGTCCCATTTATTCAGCAGGAAAATTGCGCCTTTCCCATAGCTTTCAACAATCCCTGCTATCCTCTGATCCTGCTCAACGATCCCTTCATCTGCATTCAGGACAATAAGGGCAATATCACATCTCTCGATGCTTTTAAGTGCCCTGACCATTGAAAACCTCTCGAGAGAGTAGCCTACCCTCCCCTTTCTTCTTATCCCTGCTGTATCTATTAACAGGTATTTTCTCCTATAAAACGTGCATAGAGTATCTATGGAATCTCTTGTTGTCCCCGGAACAGGACTCACGATCAGCCTCTTCTTGCCGAGAAGGGTATTTATTAAAGTCGATTTCCCCACATTTGACCTTCCGACAACCGCAATTTTGGG
>JBGPQS010000246.1:0-2141 GCA_041489235.1 Thermodesulfovibrionia bacterium | reverse complement strand
TATGAAAGTCCTTTTCATGAGTGGATATACTGCAAATGTGATACACAAACAGGGGATTCTCGAAGAAGGATTAAACTTCGTCTTAAAGCCCATCTCACCAACGTTACTTTTAAGAAAAATAAGAGAGGTGCTTGAGAAATAAATTGTGAAATTCATATCTAATTAAAAATTTTCCACTTTTCTATCACGTTTGTCTTAAAATATCCCTCTATGAATTCTCTGCTCGATGAGCTTCTTAAACTTACAAAAGAACCTAAGATAGCTTACTTCTCAATGGAGATAGGTATCCAGAACGACATCCCCACTTACAGTGGAGGGTTAGGCGTGCTCGCAGGAGATACCATAAAATCAGGCGCTGACCTTAAACTTCCGATGATCGCAGTCACCCTTATAAGTAAAAAAGGATATTTCAGACAGGAATTAGACAGAAAGGGGAAACAGATCGCACACCCTGTATTGTGGGATCCATCAATGTATATGGCCCTCCTTCCCACTAAGGTAACTGTTCAGATCGAAGGCAGGGAAGTGATGTTACAGGCATGGCAGTATAATGTAAAAAGTTTGACAAGCGGGAGTGTTCCGATCTTCTTTCTCGATACAGATGTAGAGGGGAATACGCCTGAGGACAGAGAGATTACTTCTTATCTTTATGGTGATGGCCTTGCATACAGGCTGAAACAGGAAATTGTCCTTGGTATCGGTGGGGTGAGAATGCTTCACGAGCTTGGTTTTGAGATAAAGAAATATCATATGAATGAAGGCCATTCGAGTCTTCTCACAATCGAACTCCTTAATATGTATAAGCGACCCATAGAAGATGTTTGGGATGAAAAGCTCGTATGGGATATAGATAAGGTTAAAGACCTCTGCGTATTTACCACACATACCCCTGTTGAGGCAGGCCATGATAATTTCCCTTATGACCTCGTCGAAATGATTATGGGAGAGCCAATACCCATCAATGTATTAAAAGAGCTTGGCGGACCCCATCATCTTAATATGACCCTTCTTGGACTTAATCTGAGTGAATATATTAACGGCGTTGCAAAAAAACATAGCGAAGTTTCACGAAATATGTTCCCGGGGTACGAAATTAACGCCATTACCAACGGTGTTCATTCATATACATGGACATGTGAGAGTTTTAAAAAAATATACGATAAGTATTTACCTGGTTGGGCTAATGAACCAGAGGTATTTGTGAGGATTGGTCGTATACCTGATGAAGAGATATGGGATGCACATGTTGAGGCAAAAAAGAACCTGTTCGACTACATTAAAGGAGAAACAGGAGTTGAGTTCGACATCGATACCCTTACCATTGGATTTGCACGAAGGGCAACTGCATATAAAAGGGCTGACCTGCTCTTTAGTGATATTGAAAGGCTCGAGAAGATAGGGGCTGAGAAACTCCAGATTGTATATGCAGGAAAGGCTCATCCGCAAGACGATACAGGCAAAAAAGTGATTGAGAAGATATTCTCTTTTAAAGAAAAGCTCAAGAATAAAATAAAAATGGCATATATCAACAATTATGATATGGACATTGCACTCAGGCTCGTCTCTGGCGTTGATGTATGGCTTAACACTCCTTTAAGGCCAAGAGAGGCATCAGGCACAAGCGGTATGAAAGCCGCACACAACGGGGTATTGAATTTCAGCGTGCTTGACGGGTGGTGGATAGAGGGCCATATAGAAGGGTTTACAGGCTGGTCTATTGGCCCTGTCCCTACAGAAGAAATCCTTGAGGATACTATGGATACCAGAGATGCTGATGACCTCTACAATAAACTCGAATATATCATTATTCCCGCCTTTTATACTAATAGACACCTGTGGGTTAGAATGATGCAGAATGCAATAGGGAAGAACGCATATTATTTTAATAGCCACAGGATGATGCGAAGATACGTCACAGAAGCATATATAAGATAACCAGGTTGGGGAATGACCAATCACCAAATTACAATAACCAAATGTTTAAATGGCAAATGAACAATGAGGGGCTTTTGGCGTTTGATTATTGGTTATTGGAATTTATTTGATATTTGGTATTTGGTTATTAATAATTTACAGCGATAGATGTACACAGCGGATGACATAAAAGAGATAGAAACAAATCTTGAAGTAACAGTGCGGTT
>JBGPQS010000245.1:0-2156 GCA_041489235.1 Thermodesulfovibrionia bacterium | reverse complement strand
GATCATATTCTATAGTTTCAACTTTTGCAGGAACCCCTATCTTGTCCCTTTTGAAATCTATAATCCTATATGACCTCGTGTTACCCCCTCCTCTATGCCAGGTCGTAACACGCCCGACGTTGTTCCTGCCACCTGACCTCCTCAGGGGTCTCAGGAGTGGTTCAAAGGGCTTATCTGTCGTTATATCGACAAAGTCAGATACAGTCTGAAATCGCCTGCCCGGTGATGTTGGACTATATTTCCTCAGCCCCATTATACACCCTCAATAAAATCGAGTTTTTCACCCTTTTTAAGAGTAATCAATGCCTTTTTCCTATCAGGCCTTTTGCCAATAGATCTTCCTAATTTTTTCCATTTGCCATGCACAGCTACTGTCGCAACCTTCTCGACTTTTACCTTAAAAATCTCTTCGATAGCCTTTTTTATTTCAAGTTTATTTGCATCAGTGCTTACCTCAACCAAGATCTTATTTTCTGATTCCTTAAGATGGCTGCCTTTCTCGGTAAAAAGAGGCTTTTTAATTATTGTATATACACTCTTCATTCTTCAACACCCTCACTCGCCACGTGAAACCTGCTGATTGCATCTTTTGTAATAATAAGTCTCTCGTGAACGATCACATTATAGGTGTTCAAATCAGAAACCCTGACCACCTTTACTCCCGGGATATTCCTCGTAGAAAGTGTAACTGCTTCATCCTTCTCAGGGATAACGACAAGGGTTCTTTTTCCTTCTAATCCGAATTTTTTCAAAATCGAAACCATATCTTTCGTTTTAGGTTTATCAATTGAAAGTCCATCTATAATTGTAATCTCACCTTCCGACATCTTCATGGAAAGTGCCGTCTTTAACGCAAGCTTCTTTACCTTTTTGGGAAGGTTATATGAATAATCCCTCGGTTGCGGTCCAAAGACTATTCCTCCGCCTCTCCATAAAGGGGAACGAATACTTCCTGCTCTTGCCCTTCCTGTATGTTTCTGCTTAAATGGTTTTTTACCGCCTCCTCTGACAAGCCCCTTCGTCTTTGTTGCATGGGTGCCTTGCCTTTGATTTGCGAGAAAATTGACTACCGCTTGATGAACTACGGTAGGTTTCGTATCGACACCAAAAATATCTTCACGCAATTCCATTTTACCAACTGTATTATTGTTCTTATCCTTTATTTGAACCTCTGGCACGTCAGTCTTCCTTCCTTATCTCCAGATAGGTACCTTTCGCACCTGGAACTGCACCCCTTATAAGGAGAACATTCTGGTCAGTCTTCACATCAATTATCTCGAGGTTCTTAGAAGTTACTCTCTCAAGCCCCATATGGCCTGGAAGTCCTGTATTTTTCCAAACCCTTGAGGGAAAAGAACTCGCACCAATTGAACCTGGCGCCCTATTGAACATCGAGCCGTGTGAACCTGGCCCTCCAGCGTAGTGATGTCTCTTCATAACACCCTGAAATCCTTTGCCCTTTGAGACCCCTGCTATAGAAACCTTATCTCCTTTTACAAATTTTTCCACGGTTAAAAACTCACCAACTTTTAACCCACTCATAGGAAATTCCTTTAATATCCTGTAAGGTTTAACCCCGGCTCGTTTAAATACCCCGGATAGGGGCTTATTTAATTTCTTTTCTTCTGTCTCTATAAAGCCCATCTTCACTGATTCATATCCATCATTTTTAAGGGTTTTCACCTGAATAACACAACAGGGCCCTGCTTCAACAACAGTCACAGGACATATCTTCCCGTCATCTGTAAATATCTGTGTCATGCCAAGTTTTTTCCCGAGAATACAAATCATAATTTTATCTCTACATCAACACCAGCTGCGAGCTCTAATTTCATAAGGGCATCAACAGTCTGAGGAGTTGGATCATAAATATCTATCAACCTTTTATGTGTTCTTATCTCAAACTGTTCTCTTGACTTTTTGTCCACATGTGGAGACCTGAGAACAGTTATCTTACTTATTCTTGTAGGTAATGGTATAGGACCTGCTACTCTTGCTCCGGTCCTCTGTGCAGTGTCCACTATCTCCTTCACAGATCTGTCAAGTATTCTGTGGTCATATGCTCTCAATTTTATTCTTATCTTCTGATTCATCTTTGTCGTTTCACTCAATTGTAAAATTTAAAATGCAACTATCAAAATTATAGTCTACGACTC
>JBGPQS010000244.1:0-2198 GCA_041489235.1 Thermodesulfovibrionia bacterium | reverse complement strand
ATGATTAATCTTGATGATTGACGTGGTAATAGTATATTCTAAAAAATTATGTGGGAATATACGGAAAAGGTAAAAGAACTGTTCCTCAATCCAAAAAATGTCGGAGAGATTGAGAATCCCGATGCAGTGGGAGAGGTTGGCAGCATTATATGCGGTGACGCCCTCAGACTCACACTCAAAATTGACAAAAAAACAAATAAAATCACAGACGCAAAGTTTCAGACCTTTGGGTGTGCGAGCGCAATCGCAAGCTCCTCTGCCCTTACAGAACTCGTAAAGGGAAAGACCCTTGATGACGCACTGAAAATAAGCAACCAGGAAATTGCAGAGTTCCTTGGCGGCCTCCCAAGTGAAAAAATGCATTGCTCAGTCATGGGCCAGGAAGCACTTGAAGCTGCAATCGCAAATTATACGGGCGAGAAAAAACCAGTTGAAGGCGAAGAAAAAATTATATGTAAATGTTTTGAGGTCTCCGAGGATAAAATACGAAAGGTCGCTATAGAAAACCACCTTACCACAGTGGAAGAGATAACCAATTACACAAAAGCAGGCGGTGGATGTGGCTCCTGTATTCCTGATATAGAGGCAATCTTAAAAGATATATGGTCGGTAAAGGCTGTGCCTGAAAGGCCCCTGGTACCCAAGAAGTTAACCAATCTCCAAAAGATCGCGCTCATACAGGATGTGATAGAAAAGGAGATACGACCTCACCTTCAGGCTGACGGAGGAGATGTTGAACTGATAGACGTTGAGGGCAATAAGGTTATCATTGCCTTAAGGGCAATGTGTGTTGAATGTCCCATGGGTAACGTCACCGTGAAAGGCATCGAGGAAAAATTAAGAGAACTTGTGAGTGAGGATATTATTGTGGAGGTAGGATGAAACCAATCTATCTTGACAATAATGCAACCACATCTGTTGCACCAGAGGTTCTCGATGAGATGCTCCCCTATCTCAGGGAATTATATGGTAACCCGTCAAGCATGCACACCTTCGGTGGACAGCTCCACAGAAAGGTAGAAGATGCAAGGGCGAAAGTTGCAACCCTCCTGGGTGCAGAACCAGAAGAGATAATTTTTACAAGCTGCGGAACAGAAAGCGATAACACTGCAATCATGAGTGGTATCGAATCATATCCCCAGAAAAGGCATATGGTAACGACCCGTGCAGAACACCCTGCTGTCTTTAACTTTGCAAAACACCTCGCTCGAAAAGGGTACAGGGTAACATTCCTTCCTGTCGACAGTAAAGGAAGACTCGATATGGATGTATTTCTTAAATCCCTTGATGAGAACACTGCAATTGTCTCAATAATGTACGCCAATAACGAGACTGGAGTGATATTCCCCGTACCTGAGATTTCTGAGATATTAAGAGAAAGAAAGATACTCTTCCACACAGATGCGGTCCAGGCAGTAGGGAAAATTCCTGTAAATCTAAAAAAACTTCCTGTTGATATGCTGTCTCTTTCAGGGCATAAGCTGCACGCTCCAAAAGGCATTGGAGCACTTTATGTAAGAAAAGGCACACGGTTCTATCCGTATATAATTGGTGGACATCAAGAACGTGGAAGGAGGGCAGGGACAGAGAATGTTGCCTCGATCATAGGTCTTGGGAAGGCATGTGAGCTTGCCGGGGAAAATCTCGAAAAAGAGGTGAGTTATTTAAGCGCGCTCAGGGATAAGCTCGAAAAAACCTTACTCGAATGCTGTCCTGATGTACGGATAAATGGCGATACTGAAAACCGCCTGCCGAATACAACAAATATAAGTTTTGAGTACGTAGAGGGAGAAGCCATACTCCTCAGATTAAATGAATATGGCATATGTGCATCATCAGGCTCTGCATGCACATCAGGCTCTCTTGAGCCGAGTCACGTTCTGAGGTCAATGGGAGTGCCATTCACCGCCATACACGGCTCCATAAGGTTCTCTCTCAGTCGCTACAATACAGAGCCTGAGATCGATGAGGTAATCACAATAGTTCCAAAAATAATAAAGGAGCTTAGAGAACTCTCACCCTTTGGAAAAGAAAAAACAGGTAAATAGGCTTACCATTAAGGCGGACATTTACTGCATATTGAGGTAAACAGAGAAGTCGATAGATATCGATCCCCCCTGTCAGGAAGTACCACAACAATGACACCTTCTTTAAGCTCACTGGATTTTCTGAGGGCTATATTCATTGCAGCACCACTT
>JBGPQS010000243.1:0-2199 GCA_041489235.1 Thermodesulfovibrionia bacterium | reverse complement strand
CTTTTTTATTTCTGACTTTCTCTTTTATCTCTTTTGTTGCTGTATTGATGAAGGATTTTATTGTCCATGTTGGCGTGCATCCACATATCTTAAATAAAAAATTGTTCAAAATATCAAATCCTCTTGGTGTATGGACAACTTCAGGATGAAATTGTAAAGCATAAAATCCCATTTTTTTGTTTGCCATAGCTGCGATAGGTGAATTCGCTGTATATGCTATGGGTTTAAAGTGAGAAGGACATTGTTCGATTCTGTCGCCATGGCTCATCCAGACAATAGTTTTGGTTGGAATACCCTTAAAGAGAGCTGTCCTGTTGTTGACTGTGATTTCTGCCTTTCCATATTCTCTTTTTTGTGCTTTGACAACTTTTCCTTCAAAAAGATATGCCATGAGCTGCATTCCATAACAGATACCGAGTACAGGTATGCCAAGTTTGAATAGTGCACTATCAGGAATTGGTGCCTTTGTATCATAGACACTTGATGGGCCACCTGAAAGGATTATCCCCTTCGGGTTAAAATTCTTTATCTTTTCTACTCGGGTATTAAACGGGAATATCTCTGAGTAGACTTTATTTTCTCTTACACGTCTTGCGATGAGCTGAGTATACTGAGAGCCAAAATCAAGGACTAAAATCTTTTCTTTGCGCATTCACCATTCAGGCCTATAATTTGGTGCCTCTTTTGTTATTATGACATCATGGACGTGGCTTTCTCTGAGTCCTGCATTCGTAATCATTATGAATCGTGCCTTTTTCCTGAGTTCCTCAAGGTTTTTACACCCGCAGTAACCCATTCCTGAACGCAAACCACCTATTAACTGATGAACACTTTGAGAAAGAGGTCCTTTGTTTGGTACCCTGCCTTCTACACCTTCTGGCACAAGTTTAATTGATTCTACTCCTGCCTGCATATATCTATCTTTTGGACCTTGCTCCATTGCACCGATTGAACCCATACCTCTATATACCTTATAACTACGACCCTGGAAGAGAACTAACTCACCTGGAGACTCATCAGTACCTGCAAAAAGGCTCCCAATCATGACAGAGTGGGCGCCTGCTGCAAGTGCTTTTGTAATATCTCCTGAATATTTTATCCCTCCGTCAGCGATGAGAGGAACTCCATATTTCTTTGCAATAGAATAACAGTCTTTAATTGCAGTAATCTGCGGTACGCCTGTACCTGCTATTATCCTCGTAGTACATATTGAGCCCGGACCTATGCCAATCTTTATTCCATCAGCACCAGCCTTTATGAGGTCAGATGTAGCCTCTGCAGTAGCGATATTGCCTGCAATTATATCCACATCAATTCTCTTTTTTAAAGTCTTAAGGGTGGCAATGACTGACTTGGTATGTCCATGGGCAGTATCAATTACAATGACATCTACCCCTGCTTTTACAAGGATTTCAGCCCTGTAGAGTGAATCTTCTCCTGTGCCTATAGCGGCTCCAACGCAAAGTCTCCCAACTCTATCTTTACATGCATGTGGATATTTTTTCCTCTTTTCGATATCTTTTATCGTTATCAGCCCTTTGAGTTTGTTCTCTTTATCTACAATGGGAAGCTTTTCTATTTTGTATTTATGGAGGATTTTCTGTGCTTGGTCAAGTGTTGTCCCAACTGTTGCGGTGATGAGATTTTCTCTTGTCATTACCATGGAGACTTTTTTTGACCATTGTGTTTCAAAGCGAAGATCTCTGTTTGTCAGTATCCCGATAAGTTTCCCCTTTTCTGTCACAGGGACACCTGATATCCTGTATTTTTCCATGAGGGACATCGCCTCTGAGATAGGAGCATCCTGTGAAATTGTTATAGGATCCAATATCATCCCGCTTTCAGACTTTTTTACCTTGTCTACCTCTGATGCCTGCTTCTCCGGAGTCATCGCTCTATGAATGATTCCGATCCCGCCTTCACGAGCTATGGCGATTGCGAGGTTTGCTTCTGTCACAGTATCCATTGCAGCACTTACTAACGGAATATTGATTTTTATATTCCGTGTGAGCATAGTTTTTAAGTCAACTTCTTTTGGAAGGACTTCTGATTTGGAAGGAATAAGGAGCACATCGTCAAAGGTTAGAGCCTCACCATATATTCGTTCGCTCAATTGCGACCTCCGGCACAAACAGGTGCCCCGAAGGGCTCTTGCCCGCAGGATGAACCTATAAACATATCCGCATATTTCAATGTGTT
>JBGPQS010000242.1:0-2200 GCA_041489235.1 Thermodesulfovibrionia bacterium | reverse complement strand
TTGAAAACCATGATGTCATCTTCGTAATCGGTTCAAATACAACCGAGACCCATCCAATCATTGGTTTAAAAATAAAAAAGGCTGTGAGAAAAGGTGCGGAGCTTATCGTTGCAGACCCGAGAAATATTAACCTTGTACGGTTTGCCCACACATGGCTGCAGCATAGACCGGGTACAGACGTTGCTCTTTTGAATTCTATGATGCATGTGATAGTAAAAGAAGATTTAATAGATAAAAAATTCATAGAGACATGGACAGAGGGGTTTGAATCCTTCAAAGAAACCCTCGAGGAATACACACCTGAAATAGGGGAAAAGATTACAGGAGTTCCTCAAGAAGATATTATTAAAACAGCAATACTTTATGGAAATGCTGTGCGACCTGGTATTTATTACACAATGGGCATTACACAACATACACACGGGACAGAAAACGTCTACGCAATAGCAAATCTTGCACTCATGACAGGGAATCTCGGAAGGGAAAGCACGGGAGTAAACCCTTTGAGGGGACAGAATAATGTTCAGGGTGCAACAGATATGGGCTGTATACCCGAGTTTTTCCCGGGATATCAGAAAGTAACGATACCAGGTATAAGAGAGAAGT
Source organism: Thermodesulfovibrionia bacterium (assembly GCA_041489235.1). GTDB lineage: Bacteria > Nitrospirota > Thermodesulfovibrionia > Thermodesulfovibrionales > SM23-35 > VGWZ01. The sequence continues at coordinate 1,594 of JBGPQS010000242.1, read as the reverse complement.
TTGAAAAGAAGTGGGGCGTGAAGCTCTCAGAAAGGATAGGACTTACAGCAACGGAAATGATTGAGGCAGCACTTCAGGGAAGTCTCAAGGCTATGTACATAATGGGTGAAAATCCTGTAATGAGCGACCCGGATATGAACCATACTATAAAGGCATTAAAAAATTTAGATTTTCTCGTTGTTCAGGATATATTCATAACAGAGACAGCAGAACTTGCGGATGTAATACTGCCAGCAGCGTGCTTTGCAGAGAAAAACGGCACGTTCACAAATACCGAACGGCGGCTTCAAAGGGTTAGAAAGGCAGTAGAACCACCCGGAGAAGCAAAAGAAGATTCCTGGATCGTTCTTGAGCTGAGCAGTAAATTCGGCTATGAAATGAGATATAATTTTATAGAGGAGGTTCTCCATGAGGCAGGGAAGCTCTGGCCAGCAGTTGCCGGTATTACATACAGAAGAATAGAAAAGATGGGTCTTCAGTGGCCATGTCCAACACTCGATCACCCTGGGACTCCCTATCTCTTCAAAGGAGGGTTTCCCAGAGGCAAAGCAAAGTTTAGTACCGTTGCCTATCGACCATCAGAGGAGCTCCCCGACGATGATTATCCTTTTTTACTCTCGACAGGAAGACAGCTTTTTCAGTATCATACAGGTTCAATGACAAGAAAAATTAGTGCAATCAATAAAGTATCGCCCGAGGCTTATATCGAGATTCATCCAGATGATGCAAAGCAATTGGGCGTGAATGATGGAAATGCAGTAAAGGTATCATCACGGAGAGGTTCTATAGAGATCAAGGCACTCATCTCAGATAGGCCATCAAAAGGTATGACCTTCATACCATTCCATTTTAAGGAGGCTGCTGCAAATATGCTCACAAATACTGCACTTGATCCTGTCTGTAAGATACCTGAACTAAAGGTGTGTGCAGTGAAAATAGAACTAATAAACCAAGTATAATTAAAGGTTGAGGTTAAGGTTGAGATTTTCTTAACCTTAGCCTCAACCTCAACCTAACGAAAAAGGAGGGAGTATGGTTAAGCCAGAAGCATTAAAAAAGCAGATTTTACTCGAAGACCTTGACAGTGAAGGGCTTAAAAAAATAGCCGGAATCGTTAAAAAAACGTCACTTAAAAAAGGTGAATATCTGTTTAAAGAAAAAGATGACACAAGGGGAATATATCTTCTTCACACGGGAAAGGTTGAAATTACAAGGGTAACACCTGATGGCTGGAGACAGACACTCGTTGTCTTAACCCCAGGTCACTTCTTCGGTGAGCTGTCTGTTTTTGAGAATAGACAACATGTTGCAAGTGCAATGGCAGCTGAAGACACTGAAGTCTTTCTTCTTCCAAAGAATGAATTCGAAAAATTGACAGAAGAAGATTTACCACTGGCGTTTAATATTATTAAGAAAATTGCGCTTGTGATGAGCAAAAATCTCAGGCGTATGACCGACAAATTCCTGAGTGCGTTAATCAGCTATTGAAATAGTTGTTAGTTGTTAGTGCTCAGTTTTTAGACTAACAACCCTGAGACTGAACACATTATGTATTATCTGTTTTTAGTCTTCAGTTTTTGATTTTAAACTAACA
>JBGPQS010000241.1:0-2232 GCA_041489235.1 Thermodesulfovibrionia bacterium | reverse complement strand
ATCATTCGAGATTAAATCTAACATGTCTGTAGTAGTTCACAAGATATGAACTTTTCGTTCATAGTAAATAAATATCCTGCGCTCTTATAGAATGTTGTTTTATTGGCACCCTTCATCACTTTTACTCATTTAGGAATATACTTTGAAATCACTTCTATTGCCCTCTCAACAGCACCTGTATTCTTCCTGTACAATTGCTGTGCCTTTGAGCCGATTTCTTTTGCCTTATCAGGTGACATGAGAAGCTCTTTTAATTTTGGATAGAGCATTTCTTCATTCACCTCAATAGCTGCGCCTTCAGTGTAGAAATCTTTAATGATCGGAAAATTTTCCATGTGAGGGCCGCATACTATAGGTTTTCCCCAGTATGCAGGTTCAAGGGGATTTTGGCCACCATAGCCCCTAAAGCTCTTGCCAATGATTGCAATATCAGCTATGCCATAGATTGCTGAGAGTTCGCCTATGCTGTCCAGTAGAATTATCACACCTCTAAAAGTTCCAGGTTCAATGTTCAAAGTTCCCATTTCAGAGCGTTTAATAAATGGCATGTCCTTCGATGCGAGCATGTCTCCCACTTCTTTAAACCGTTCAGGATGCCTCGGCGCTATAATGAGATTAAAGTCTGGAATATCTTTTTTAAGCTCACTGTACACAGAGGTGATGAATTCCTCCTCTCCTTTATGCGTGCTGCCTGCCACGATAATAGGTCCTTTTATCTTTTCTGACCATTCTGGAATCTGTGAAGGAGGCTTTGTATCAAATTTAAAATTACCCAGGACCATAACCCTTTCACTCTCAACACCCATGCTCCTTATCCTCTCAGCATAAACCTCATCCTGCATTCCAAAGATATCGACATGAGAAAGAGCTCTCTTCATAAAAAAAGAAATCCTTTTGTATCCCCTGAATGAATGTTCAGAAATTCTTCCATTGAGCACAACAACTGGAATTTCTTTCTTTTTAAATGCCCTGAATATATTAGGCCACAGTTCTGTCTCGATGACGATTAAAATCTCAGGCCTTACCCTTTTTATAACTGCATTCAGGATTAAAGAAATATCAAAGGGGAGATAGACAACTGTTGTACCTTTAGGTGCCCCTTTTCTTGCGACCTTCCTCCCTGTATCAGTGATTGTTGAAAGAATAATGCCTTTTGATGGATAACGTTCCTTAAGCTTTTTAAGCAAAGGAAGTGCTGCCATGACCTCTCCTACAGATACGGCATGAACCCAAATAACCGAGGACTGGGAAATAGGAAATGAGAATTGAAAAAAACCAAATTTTTCTTTAAGCCATCCCTTCCTATTTTTTCTTGGCCTTTTCAAATACTGGAAGGGAAATATAAAAATGAGAACAATAGTATATATAAAGCTGTAAAGGAGATACATATTTACAATAGCGATAAATCTACAGCCTGGACACTGAACTGCAGTTCATACAGTTTTCTATAAACACCGCCCCTCTCGATGAGTTCATCATGCGTTCCTGTCTCAACAATTCTTCCTTTATCAAGGACAACTATTTTTGTTGCACGTCTGATTGTAGAGAGTCTATGGGCAATCACAAAGGTGGTTCTGTTTTCCATGAGATTTCCGAGTGCCTTCTGCACCATCATCTCAGAATGAGTATCCAGGGATGAGGTTGCTTCATCAAGTATGAGAATCGGAGGATTCTTCAGGATAGCACGTGCTATGGATATCCTCTGTCTTTCTCCACCAGAAAGCCTTACACCTCGCTCACCTATAACTGTTTCATATCTCTGAGGGAATTCCATAATAAATTCATGTGCGAAGGCTGACTTTGCAGCACTCACGATCTCATCTTCATCTGCATCAGGTTTGCCAAACACTATATTATTCCTCACTGTATCATTGAAAAGGACAATGTCCTGACTCACAACCCCTATCTGTCCTCTCAGAGATTTCAATGAGGCTGTTGATATATCAACACCATCTACATAAACAGCTCCTTTTGATGAGTCATGAAACCTTGGCAGGAGGTCAACCAATGTTGTCTTTCCTACTCCGCTTTTCCCAACAATAGCAACAATTTCGCCTTTCTTCACTTCGAGGTTTATATCTTTTAACGCCTCATGTCTCACACCCGGGTAGACAAAAGAGACATCTCTAAATTCTATAGTCTCTTTTACAGGTGGAATAATCACTTTACCGTCTTTCTCTCTTTCCTTATCTTCTATCTCGGATATCCTCTCAAGTGAAGCCCGTGCCTGCT
>JBGPQS010000240.1:0-2251 GCA_041489235.1 Thermodesulfovibrionia bacterium | reverse complement strand
TCAAATATTTCGTAAAAGTCTACAGTTTTTTGAAATAGTTTCAAATGGAGTATGCTCCTTCAAAAAAATAAAGGAAATTTTAACCTTTTTTAATATAAAAGAATAAACACTTTAAAGTCAATGTATGTTAAAGAGGGGTTAAGAATGAAGAGTCTATTCTGGTATCTTACTGAATAGATACCCTGCAGCAGTTCCGAATAGTACAGGCACAAGCCATGTTGCAATGACCGGTGGTAATATTCCTGCATATCCCATTGAAAGCATAAAGGTGTAGGTAAACCAGTAGATAATGCTTATAAAGAGTCCAAGACCTGCGACGAATAGTCCTTTCCCAACCAGGCCCTTCATCGAAAGAGATATGCCGAGGATAATCATGAAAAAGTTTGTGAGAGGGTATGATATCTTTGAGTTCAGATCCACGACCAGTTTTGTGTTCTTGAACCCTGCTATTTTTAATCTATTTGCATACCCATAGAGTTCACCTATACCCATCTCATCTGGTGTTTTTATCTCCTCACTGAAAAAGTCAGGAGATTCAAGATAGTGGTAATCCATCTTTGATATCTTACTGACCTTCCCGCTGTCAATGTCATAAATGGTTACTTTTTTCAGTCTCCATACACTCTCAGTATTTTGAACTTTGTCCCGAACTTGATTCGGGGATGAACTTTTATTGTTAATCCATTCTGCTTCTTCTGCCTCTATTCTCTTCTCAAGAAAATCCTTTCCGATGACAAAAATGCTCACCCCTCGCGCAAGTTTTCTATCAGGGATATAGAGTTCAATCCTTACTGGTGAACCATCTGTACCCTTTAGCCAGAGAGTGCCGTCTTTAAAAAGGAGCTTTTTCTCTTTTTTCATAAGGATGTTTTTTAAATCATTCGACCTCCTTGAAAAATCTGGGACAACAGCCTCTCCAACAACAAAGGCAAATATACTCGACAATATTCCCGTGATAATAAATGGATATAAAAGGGTCTTTAATTTTCCGCCGGTAGCCTTGATTGCAACAACTTCTTTATTACGTGACGCCTGACTGAATATAAACAGGCTGCATAAAAGCATAGCAGCCGGAAGAAGGTAAAGGAGATACTTGGGAAAATTAAAAGTAGCATAGAGCAGAAGGCTCCTAAGATCTGGACTGCTCGACATGAAGTCATCTATCTTATCGATAAGATCAAGGATACTGAAAATCGAAGCAAGCCCTATCCCTATAAGGGCCAGAAGCTTGAAGAATTCTTTAAGGTAATGTCGCTGGAGTATTAACATTGACTCCCGCCTCTCATTTTAAATTTTCCTTTTTGAATATCCATAGTGCAAATAATCCGAGAATAACAGTTGGAGTCCATGCACCAATGTAATGAGCTATCTTCCCGGCCCTCACAAGATTCTCACCATATATGAGAATCACATAATACACAGTAAACACTGCCAACCCCAGAGCCAGTCCACCGAGTTTACCTGACTTTCCTGCCATCAGAGCAAGTGGTGGACCAAAAAACATAAGAATGACGCACAGTAAAGGCAATGAGAGCCTTCTGTGAAATTCAAGTTGCAAGGATACAGCACGGGATATTTCTGCTTGTTTTGTCTCTTTAATCAGTTCAAAAGGGGTAAGTTCTGCATTTTTTCTGGATGGTGCATCTGTTTCAAGTCTGAGTACTATGTTGTATTTTTCGAAAAACAATTCAGTCGTGCTCTCTGCCCTTGCAATATGGATATATCCATCTTTAAGGTACAAACTTGTATTAAGCCCTTCTGACACAGAGATCTTCCCTTCCTTTGCCATCAAAACCCTTGGCTCATTCTTATTCCGTCCGTCATATATAAAAATACCTGAGATTGTATCAGTTGATGGCTTTTCCTTAATGATAATCACAATATCTTTGAATGATGTATTGAATGTGCCTGCTTCAATCGCAAGAGGAGTACGAGTTGTGATGATAGTCGTGATTACATCCCTGAGTCTTACACTGCTCTTTGGCCCTATATAAAAACTCACCGCCATATTTAATAAAAAACATAACGTACCGAGTATCATAATAGGTTTAGATATCTCCTTAAAGTCCATGCCACTCACTCTGAGGATTATAAGTTCGTTGTCGAGATTGAGACGTCCATAAACAACGAGTGTAGAGAGAAGAAGTGCCATAGGTATGGTGAGTAAAAACAGCTGTGTCTGGAGGTAAATGATGAGTTGAACCATGTCTATAATTGATACACCAATGCCTGAGAGAAACCTGCTCAATCT
>JBGPQS010000239.1:0-2257 GCA_041489235.1 Thermodesulfovibrionia bacterium | reverse complement strand
GGGTGTTACGGTTGAGTTTAAAACACGTTTTATTAAGCCGATACCGATTAATGAAGAACTGAAGGTCATAGCTCGTATTACCACAGAAGGAAATCGTATCTTTGAAGGAACAGGAGAATTAAAACTGAGTAATGGAGAAACAGCGGTAGTTGGAGAAGGGAAGTACGTAAAGTTGCCGCTCGATAAAATTGTGGATTTTGACAGAGAAGAAAATCAATGGCGAGTAATTCCTTCTGATAATGATCCTCTAAGCATAGAAGTATAAGAGAGGTTGGAAAAGTGGAACCTGTTATGTCTAAAACCATCCTCTGCATAGATATGGATGCATTCTTTGCCTCTGTGGAGCAGAAGACAAACCCACAACTTAAAGATAAGCCTATTGCGGTTATCGGCTCTGCAAAAAGGACGGTCATCACCACAGCATCGTACGAGGCAAGAAAATTTGGTGTGAAGACAGGCATGAACACATGGGAGGCCAAGAGAGCATGTCCTCATTTGATTCTGGTGATTGGGAACAATGAGAAATACACCCATACATGCAGAGAACTTACAAAGATATACAGTCAATTTACACCTGATTTTGAGATATATTCTGTGGATGAGGCATTTCTTGATCTCACCACGACCCATCACCTTTTCGGGGGTTCGAAATCAATAGGGAAATCCATAAAACAGGCAATTAAAGATAAATTTGGCATAAATTGCACGGTGGGCATAGGTCCAAATATTCTCCTTGCAAAACTTGCGAGCGACCTCGGAAAACCAGATGGGCTTAAGTGGATTAAACCTGAGGATGTGGAGAATACTCTGAAAGACCTTCCAGTGAAAGAGCTCTGGGGTATCGGTTCAAAGATAACGGAGAGACTTGCCATCATGGGAATCAGAACCTGTGGTGAACTCGGCAGGGCACCTTCAAGCTTTCTCAGAAATAAGTTCGGGATTTATGGCGAAGCCCTGAAGGCAATGGGCATGGGTATCTGCAACAGACCTATTCAGACAAAGCCTGAAGATGCAAAGTCCATTGGACACAGCATGACTCTTCCGAAGGATATCTGGGAAAGGAAAGAAATAGAGGCGTATCTGCTTATGCTCAGTGAGATGGTTGGAAGGAGGGCAAGAAGTCACGGGTACATGGGAAGAACGGTGTCTCTTGTTATCAGATATACTGACTTTGAGACATTCTCAAAACAGGGCATGGTTTTGGATTTTACAAATGATACACATGTGATATATGAGAAGGCTCTCAAGATACTTGATGGCATAAAGCTAAAAGACAAAATAAGGCTTCTTGGGGTGTCTCTTTCAACCCTTATTTGCGATCCTAACCAGATACTGTTAATAGAGGAAGAGAGAAAACGGAACTCTCTTCTACAGGCGATGGATTATGTGAATGACAAATACGGAGAGTTCAAACTCACCTGGGGTTCGTACATTATGCAGGAAAAGGATGCTGGCGTCATCTCACCCTCATGGAAACCTTCAGGGGTGAAGAGTGTGAATGTGAAATAGTGGTTGATATTGTCCGGATACTAAATGTATAATTTGTATATACAAGTTATACAGGGGGTGAAAGTATGGAATCCCAGCTGGTTGTGAGGGTTAACTCCAAAGTAAAGGATAAGTTTCAGAGGGTTGTCAGGATGGAGGGTAAGACTGCCAGCGAGAAGCTCAGAGAGATGGTCGAATCATATGTCTCAAAGAGTGACTTTTCTGCAGTAGTTAATGACTTATGGGACACGATTTCGAAAAAGGCCCAAAAGAAAGGTGTTACTGAGGCGGATATTGAACAGGCTATCAAAGAAGTGAGGGTAGCCAAGAGAAAGAGATAATACTGTTGAAAGTCGTTATCGATACGAATGTATTTGTATCAGCACTCTTCAGTGCGCATGGAACCCCGAGAAGAATAATTGATTTATGGAAGACCGGCGAAATAACACTCTGCATCACAGTCGAGATTCTCGAGGAATATATCGATGTCCTGAGAAGATTTGATTTCATTGAAAAACATGAACTAAAAAGGTTACTAGATTTATTTAAAAAGAGGATGAACTTGATTTTTATTGCCTTCACATCGTCTCTTTCAGTTATCAAAGATGATCCCGGGGATAATAAGTTTATTGAATGTGCAGTTGCTGCTCAGGCTCAATATATTATATCTGGCGATAAGCACTTAAAAGCATTGAAAATGTATCGCAATATTAAAATTGTCTCACCATCGGAGTTTTTACAGAGATATTTATAAGAAAAACCTTATGGT
>JBGPQS010000238.1:0-2259 GCA_041489235.1 Thermodesulfovibrionia bacterium | reverse complement strand
TATTTTTTGCTTTTTTCATTATTGCGAGGATATACAACTTGGTTAAATGAACCCCTTATTTACCCCATCTGCGCACCAAGTGTAAAGGAGCTTGCATATCTTGTCAACAGGCTCCTTAAGGTTAAAGAAATACTTCTCGAAAATGACAAATTAAAAAATGATCTCTCTACAGTACATCATGAATTGAACTTTTATGAAGAAGTGACCAAAACCCTGACCTCATCCATAGAGATCAACGACATCCTCACTACAATAATGAAAAAAGCAAAAAATATCACAAAGGCAGAGACATGGTCTGTGTTTTTAGTAGACCATGAAACAGGCGAATTGGTATTCGAAAAAAAGGAAGCGAAGAAGACAAAAAGGATACAGCGACTCAGGCTGAAGATTGGTGAAGGCATTGCGGGATGGGTTGCAGAAAAAGGTATGCCTATTATTGTGCAGGATGTCTCACGAGACGAACGTTTTCTTAAAAAGATAGAAGGTGCTACCCATCCCAGAATAAAATCACTTATGTGTATTCCTATAAAGAGCAGAGGTCAACTCCTTGGTGTTCTTGAAGTCATCAATAAAACTAGAGGGGAACCTTTTACAAAGGACGACCTTGGCCTGTTGATGAAACTTGTCGACCACACCGCAATTGCGATAGAAAGAGCATCTCTCTATCAGAAGATGGAAGAACTTGCGATCACAGATGACCTTACAAAACTTTTCAATATGAGATACCTCAACAGAACTATTGAAATGGAGATCCAGCGCTCAAATCGATATAATACTTCTGTCTCTCTTATATTTATGGATATTGATTACTTCAAACATATAAATGACCGTCATGGTCATCTCATAGGAAGTAGAGTTCTTGTTGAAATGGCCCAGCTCCTTATAAAAAGTCTAAGAACAGTTGATATTGTTGCACGATACGGAGGAGATGAGTTTGTGATTGTCCTTCCTCAGACAACGCCTGACGCTGCTGCACGGATTGCAGAGAGGATAAGACAGTCAGTCGAGCGATATGTTTTTCTTAAAAAAGAAGGATACTCTCTTAAGATGACCGCAAGTTTTGGGGTTGCCTCATATCCAGAAAGTGCGAAATCTAAAGAGGACCTCATAAGGCTCGCAGATGAGGCAATGTACAACGTCAAGTATCATACAAGAAACGATGTGTATGTTCTCATGTAAAAGCTATGGCACTGTTTAATTATGCAACAAAAGAGATAACTGTTAAAGTAGTGTACTATGGTCCCGGACTAAGCGGAAAAACAACAAATCTTCAATACCTCCATTCCAGGCTTAGCCCGATGAAAAGAGGAAAACTTTTATCTCTTGCAACAGAGGCTGACAGAACACTCTTCTTCGACTTACTCCCCGTGGATATAGGGAAAATAAGAGATTTTTCTCTACGGTTCCAGCTTTACACAGTACCCGGACAGGTCAGGTATAACGCAACAAGGAGACTTGTTTTAAAAGGTGCTGATGCAGTTATTTTTGTCGCGGATTCACAATACGAAATGAGAGAACAGAACATAGAAAGCATTAACAATATGCGTGAAAATCTTGTTGCAAATAATATTAATCCCGATGATATCCCTCTGCTTTTCCAATACAATAAAAGGGACCTTCCAAATATTTTATCTATTGATGAATTGAGCAATGATCTGAATGAAAACGGGAAATATGAATATATAGAGGCAGTAGCTATTGACGGTTCGGGAGTAGAAGATTCTCTTCGCCATATCACCAAACTTGCAATTGACGACATTGAAAAAAAGCAGAGTTCGAAACTTCAGCCTATTGAGGAAGTTTTTGAAACCACTATTGAATCAGGGCCAGAGCCAATAATTGAATCATCAATGCATGAATATCCTGAGATAGGACAAACTATCTATAGACCTATAGAGGTAAAAGAGGTACCTATTCAAAAAACAATCGAGAAAGAGACTCCGCTTCCGAGGGAGATTGTGGTGAAGGAAGTCAGGGAGGTGCCTGTCATTCCAGAAGAGAAACTGGATTTGATAATAAGCAGTCTCAATGAGACACTGCATAACCTCACAGAGATTAAAAATATACTTAAAGATGCAAAGAAAGAGCAGAAAGAAACAAATGTTCTTCTCAGGGATATGCGGAATTATTTCGACAAAATGAAAGCGAAAAAAAGTTGGTTTCGATTTTAGTAATTACCTTATTTTTTCCAATGCTATTATAAACAAACACCCCTACCCTTCTTTCTTAGTGTCAAGCAGTTAGTATTTCGAGGGTTAT
>JBGPQS010000237.1:0-2272 GCA_041489235.1 Thermodesulfovibrionia bacterium | reverse complement strand
ATCCCAGGCGAGGTTACCGGCCTCGCCGGCGGATTTCTCTACGGACCTTTTTTCGGGATTATTCTTTCAACAATAGGGTTAACATTAGGCTCCTTTCTTGCCTTTAGCCTTTCAAGATGGCTTGGCAGGCCTTTTGTAGAAAAGTTTGTGAAGAAAGAAACGATGGAACGATATGATTATCTCTTAAGCCACCCTAAAGGGGCTTTCCTCGTATTCCTCTTATTCCTTATACCTGGTTTTCCTAAGGATTACTTATGCTATATTTTGGGTATAGGACATATGAGCTTAAAAGAATTTTTTATTATTAGTACCGCTGGCAGGTTTTCCGGGACAGTCCTCCTCACTCTTGGTGGCTCCTTTATCCGTAAACAACAATACCGTGAATTTTTATTGCTTATAGGAATTGCCATTATTATCGTGTTAATTTGTATGGCCTACAGGGATAAAATCGAGAAGCTCCTTCAGAAATTATCACATACAAATAAGACGCCACCAGAAGATAAAAAGTAGACAACTCCAGAAACTACCACTTTATCAATGCCGAGGCCCATGTAAGCCCCCCCCCGAATGCCTCGAGTAAAATATAATCTCCATCTTTTACCTTTCCAGCTCTTACTGCCTCATCAAGGGCTATCGGGATTGATGCAGCAGATGTATTCCCATATCTGTCGATGTTTATATAGACTTTCTCCATAGGTATGCCAAGTCTTTCAGCAATTGCCTGTATGATGCGAAGATTCGCTTGATGTGGTATAAGAAGTGAAATCTGCGAGGGCTCTAATTTATTCTCCTTAAGAATCTTCACTGCAAGGTCTTCTAATTTTCTGACCGCGACCTTAAATATTTCATTTCCTTTCATTTTGATGAAATGGAGTCTCTTTTCGATAGAATCCTTAGAAGCAGGGTTCCTTGATCCCCCTCCAGGCATATGTAAAAGATCCCACATGCTCCCGTCAGAATGGATATGCATGGAAATGACACCTCTTTCCCCATCTGTTGGTTCAATAATTGCTGCACCTGCACCATCACCAAACAGGATACATGTCGTTCTATCATCCCAGTCTGTAATCTTCGAAAGCACCTCTGTGCCGACTACAAGGATTCTTTTATGAATCCCTGATTTTATAAAACTATCTGCAACATAGAGCCCGTAAAGAAATCCTGAACAGGCTGCATTTATATCAAATGCTGTTGCCTTTTTCGCACCGAGTTTATCCTGAAGAATACAGGCAGTCGACGGAAAAGGCATATCACCTGTGACTGTGGTAACAATAATAAGGTCCAGATCTTCTGGCTTAAGGTCAGCACCCTTTAATGCTTTTTTTGCTGCCTCATATGCAAGGTCTGATGCTGCCTGACTTTCATCAGCTATTCTCCTTTCTTTTATACCTGTCCTTTCGATAATCCATTCATCTGAAGTCTCAACCATTTTTTCAAGATCACTATTTGCGAGGACCTTTTCTGGAACATACGACCCTGTAGATACAATCCTACTTCTTCGCAATTTTTTCTCCCTCGCTTTTCTCTATTTCGTTTGCAATGACCTCATATACCTTCTTCTCTGAAAAATCTGCTGCAACTCTCAGAGCATTTTTTATTGCCTTTGCAGTTGATCTTCCATGGCTTATTATACATGTACCATTTATGCCGAGGAGTGGTGCTCCACCGTACTCATCATAGTCTGTTTTCTTTTTAAAATTTCTCAAGGCAGGTTTCATAAAAAGGTATCCTATCCTTCCCACTGCAATGTCAACGATCTCCCGTTTAAGCATCTTAATGATTGCATCTGCAAGCCCCTCACTGGTTTTCAGTACCACATTCCCTGTAAATCCGTCACACACAATCACATCAGCATTTCCAGTAAATATATCCTTTCCGTCAATATTACCTGTAAAATGTATATTTGCTTGTTTGAGAAGTTTGAATGCTTCTTTGGTAAGTTCATTTCCTTTCGTGTCTTCTTCTCCGATACTAAGAAGTGCAACCTTCGGTTCAGGCCTTTGAAGGATCGAACTACAGTAAGTACTTCCCATTAATGCAAACTGAAGGAGGTTTTCAGGTTTGCAGTAGAGATTTGCACCTGCATCGATAAGAACAACCGGGGCTTTAAGGGTAGGCATTATCGCTGCGATTGCCGGTCTGTCAACATTATGAGAGGCCCTGAGGAGCAGGAGCGCTGTTGCCATTACTACACCTGAGTGTCCAGCGCTCACAAAGGCATCTGCCCCACCATCTTTCACGAGTTCAAGTCCCTTTCTTATTGACGAATCCT
>JBGPQS010000236.1:0-2325 GCA_041489235.1 Thermodesulfovibrionia bacterium | reverse complement strand
GTTATATACAAATGGCCTGAAGCCAACTCCCTGGACAATACCTTTGACGAATATCCTTACTCTTGTTTCCATTAATCAACCTAAATAATGCAATTAAAATATGCCCTGATACCTATCGGGGTTGTAAAAAAATTTATTTTTTGATAATTCATAAATTTTAAAAGAGATGGGCAGGGCATGGTATTTGAGTTAAATAAAATTTTGAACAATGTCTGCATTATTCATGTTAGGCTACCAGTGACTGAAGCCACGATGTCCATTCACTTATTCCTTCGCCTGTCTTACATGAAACCTCGAATATCTTTAACGACGGGTTAAGGGATAACGAATTATTCTTTATCTTTTTTAAATCTGCATTTGTATGGGGTAGAAGGTCTATCTTATTCAGGATTAATGCTGACGATTCCTGGAACATCAATGGATACTTGAGAGGTTTATCATCTCCTTCAGTTATGCTTAAGATCATGATCTTCATATCCTCGCCAACCTTAAACTCGGCTGGACAGACAAGATTACCCACATTCTCGATAATAAGAAGGTCAATATCTTTAAGAGGCACATCAGCAATCGCCTCATTAATCATATTTGCATCAAGGTGACATGCACCACCTGTATTTATCTGTACAACAGGTATTCCGAGGACTTCTATACGTTGGGCATCATCCGTACCTGCAATATCGCCCTCTATCACACCTATTCTCAGTTTTTTGTAAAGCTCCTTAATTGTTCTCTCTACAAGCGATGTTTTTCCTGCTCCAGGAGCGCTCATAAGGTTGATTACATAGACACCTGATTCGTGGAATACTTTTTTGTTTTCAGCAGCAATTCTGTCATTCGCCTCTAAGATTTGTGCCACAACCTTAACCTTCATTAAAATACCTCCATCTCACAAATATTTAATTCCCGTCCAGTTTCTAATCGGAAAGATGCTTTTCCACATATTGGACAAGACAATACATACGTCTCTTCTACAGTAAAACTTTTGTTGCAATTACTGCAAAAACCACTGACAGGAACTTCATCTATAGTAAGGCAGGCTTTTTCTGCAATGGTCCCAACTTTTACTGCTTCGAATGCAAAATGGAGGGCCTCAGGCATAACACCTGAAGCCTTCCCTATCTTAACCGTTATTGCCTCTATACCCTTATATCCTTCCCTCTTACAATACTCTGTTGCAAATTCGAGCAAGCCGAGAGCAATCGATACCTCATGCATCCTGTCCTTTGGTCAGCTTCTCCTTTTCTTTCTCTTTCTCCTTCTCGTAAGCCTCCTTACCTGCTTCAAAAGCTGTTGCTACTATTGACTTTTTCTCCTCATAAAACTCCTTACCCTTTTCCATTGTAGATGTAAATTTCCCTCTCACATCTTCGGTATAATCCTTTGCCTTATCCTTCACATCCTCTGCAAACTCTTTTATCTTTTTCCTTGTCTCACTCCCGGATTCCGGTGCTAAAAGGAGCGCAAGACCTGCACCAACAATGCCTCCGAGGATAAACGAAAGGAATATACTGCCCGCACTGTATCCGCTTTCTTCTCTCATTATTTGCCTCCTCTCTTTAATAAAAGATTACTTAATAAAACTTCGAGGGCTGTCTTTATACCAACTTTTAATCCTGAAGCCCTCACAATACAACATGAAGTGACATCTTCGATCATGTTACTCACTTGTTTTACATTCTGCCCCACTTCTCTCACTGCACCTGATACCGTCTTCATATCACCTGTAACTGTATTAATATCATCAGATATTTTCCTGAGACTTTTTAATGTCTGTTGCAATTCCTCTATTGTGGGGTTAAGAGAGTCCTCTGTTGATTTCAAAAACTCCCTTAAGGATTTTGCTGTTTTCTTTAATTCAATAAGCAGTGAAATGAAAAAGCCAACTGCTACAAGAAATGCAAGTACTATTAATCCCACCCATATTTGATTCATCTTCCCTCCTCAAGCCATTATATCAAAAATTAGCAAGAAATGAGAAGCAGAAATGTTATTCTATATGCGTGGATAACGAATTTTTTATGAATCGCACACTCAGGCTTGCAGCAAAAGGACTCTTTACCACGAGCCCTAATCCCATGGTGGGGGCTGTTATTGTTAAGAATGGGAGAATAATATCAGAGGATTTTCATAGAAAACCCGGGGACCTTCACGCAGAAGCTCTTGCCATAGAAAAGGCCGGTAAAATTGCGAATGGTTCAACTCTTTATGTAACCCTCGAACCTTGCTGCCATTTAGAAAAAAGGACACCTCCCTGCACAAGAGCTATCATCAATGCTGGTATTAAAGAAGTAATTGTCGGGATGATTGACCCAAATCCAAGGGTTT
>JBGPQS010000235.1:0-2345 GCA_041489235.1 Thermodesulfovibrionia bacterium | reverse complement strand
TTCATGATAACGTCTCTTATGAATTCGAGAATATTGAGTATCCTATGTTCACAGAAAAAGAAATAAACAATAGAATCAAAAAAGTAATCATGCATAGTCTCGAACTTAACCTGCATGAAGATGATTTCCTGAACATCAAGAATTTAGATGAGCTCTTTGGTATGGATTCAGTAGCTATCATTGAACTTGTAATAGGTCTTGAACAGGAATTTAAAATTGAGATTCACCCTGAATATCTCAATAGTGAAATCTTTAAAAATATGGATACTCTTACCGCTTATATAAGTAGCCTTATGAATAGAAAAATGGGTGAATAATGCATTATGAAAACAATTCATACTATGACAATCAAAAGAGCATATAGAAATGATAGATGATATTTTCGCTCATGTCACCAGTCATTATCCTGAGCATAGAGCGGTCTTTGATGGTAAAAATAATTTTACTTATCGCGAGTTATATGTGAAGCAACAGCAACTCGTTCGATACCTTATAGATGAACTACAAATAGGCAAAGGTGAAAAAATTGTGCTTTTCCTTCCCAACTGTGTTGAATTTATTCTCAGTTTTTTTGCAATCGCTGAGGTTGGTGCCATCGTAGTCCCATTAAATATCCATTTGAAGGAAAAGGAGCTTCGGTACTATATAGATAAATGTGGTATATCCGCAGTGATTACAGACAGTTATCTCCTTTCTCAGTGGGGCAAGATTCCCTCATACATGCAGGCGATACAATTTATCCTTTTTGATAAGCTTGACATATTATCGAAAAATATACTGAATTCTCTCTCCCCTGAAAACGATTTTCATCCTTCCATGGAAACTTCTCTTGATGACGAATTTCTTTATTTAAGCACTTCCGGATCCACAGGGAGACCTAAAATTATTCCAAGAACACATTATAATGTAATCGCTGGAGCAGAAAATGTTGGCAATGCACTTGAGATAACCAATCAGGATATGTTCTTGAGTGTCACGCCTTTCTTTCATGCAAATGGCCTTTCTAATTGCATGTTCCTCCCCATAATGAAAGGGGCCTCGATCTTTCTTATGAGACAATTTTCCCCGAGAAATATGCTCCGTCTTATACAGGAAAACAATATTACTATTCTTTTCGGTTCGCCATTTATCTTTAGTACTCTCTCTGACATTGCAGACAGAACATTCTGTTTTCCTTCTTTACGATTTTGCCTTTCTACAGGCGCTCCTATGCCTAAAGGGTTAGGGAAAATCTTCTTCAGTAAATTCGGTATTCCAGTGAGACAATTATATGGTTCTTCAGAGACAGGAACTATTTCCATACAATTAGGGGACCTTCCTGAAGATGAGAGCTCGGTGGGCAGGCCACTGAACACTGTAACGGTTAAAATAATAAGCAAAGACGGTAGAGAACTTCCTCCATATGAAGTAGGAGAGATAGTGGTCAAAAGTCCTGTAATGATTAAAGGATACGTAGATGAGCCTGAATTGAACAAGGAGGCTTTTTCAAACGGTTATTTCAAGACCGAAGATCTGGGAATGTTCGACAGACATGGAAATTTATATATTTCAGGACGGGGAAAAAAATTCATAAATGTAGCCGGTATTAAGATAGACCCCCTTGAGATTGAAAATGTTTTATTATCTTTTCATAAAGTAAGAGCAGTATTTGTCACAGGGGTAAAAAACAGAAGAGGAACGGAAATGATTAAGGCAATGCTCGTTGCTCAACCAGACTGTTCGGTCAGCGAGGTTATAGCCTATTGCAAAGATAAACTTGCTGAATATAAGATACCGCGTATTATAGAGTTTAAAGATGAAATTCATAGAGATATCATGGGAAAGGTTGCATGGCAGTAAATCAGTCTTTCTGAAAAGGTGAATGAAATGGTTTTTCCAGTTCATAGACTGAGGAGACTCAGAGGCAAGGAAGCATTACAAGGAATGGTCAGAGAGACAAAACTCTCACAGGATGATTTAATATATCCTTTATTTGTTGTCAGTGAGGATAATGTCAGATCGGAAATTGCGGAGATACCCGGCTCATATTATTTATCCGGAAAATATTTAGTCGAAGAGGCTAAAGAGATTAGTGGATTGGGTATTCCTGCCGTACTCCTTTTCGGCATACCCCCACAAGACCAGAAGAATGATAACGCCTCACTGGCTTATTCCCCCACAGGACCAACACAAAAAGCAGTCAGAAGACTCAAAAGTGCTGTGCCCGAACTCATAATAATCACTGATGTTTGTTTATGTGAATATACTCTCCATAAACATTGTGGTGTCATAAAAAATGACCAAATTCATAATGACATGACTCTGGAACTCATTCAAAAAGCTGCCCTGTCGCAAGCAGAGGCAGG
>JBGPQS010000234.1:0-2359 GCA_041489235.1 Thermodesulfovibrionia bacterium | reverse complement strand
CGCTCTGGGAGAAGATGAGAGTCTTTTTTTATTGCAACAACCTGTGCAGTTCCTGTTTTACCTCCAATAATTGTGAATTGCGATTTTGCAGCCCATCCAGTCCCTCCTGGCTCGTTCACAACTCCTGAAAGTGCTTTTTTTATAATTTCGAGGGTCTCAGGTCCTGCCTTTGCTTTTCCTGAGATTACAGGGTTGGCATCTTTAATAAATGTTGGTTTGTATATGTTTCCACCATTTGAAACTGCACTTGTCATGACAGCCATCTGTATTGGTGTTACCGCAACATATCCCTGTCCTATCGCTGAATTAAAGGTTTCTCCAAGGAACCATGGAAGTTTTTTATGTTCCTGTTTCCACTTTGTATTTGGAATCAATCCCTGTCGTTCTTTTACAAGTTCAAGTCCTGTTTCTTTCCCCAGACCAAAACTTGAGGCGTAATCATAAATTTTATCTATTCCAAGACGTTTTCCTGCTTCATAAAAATATACATCACATGATTCAACGATTGCCCTATGGAGAGAAACCACACCATGTCCGTTTTTACGCCAGCAGCCAAAATGCCATCTTCCATAGTTTATCCCGCCCCTGCAATCTACCTTTGTATCAGGTGTAATAACTCCTTCCTCAAGTGCTGCGATTGCAGTAATAATCTTAAATGTCGAGCCGGGAGGATACTGGCTTTGTAATGCCCTGTTGAGCATAGGATTTTTTTTGTCCGTAGTTATGGATATCCATTCGTGGTAGTTTATTCCTCTTGAAAAGAGGTTGGGGTCAAAGGAAGGTTTGCTTATCAGTCCCAGTATTTCGCCTGTGCCAGGTTTAATTGCAACAAGTGCACCAGACCTTTCTCCAAATGCCTTCTCAGCCTCATTCTGGAGATTAATATCTACACTCAATGTGATATCTTCTCCTTTCATCGGTTGTTTTTCCTGTAATAGCCTTATCTCTCTGCCGAGGGCATCAACCTCGATTATCCTTTCTCCGGGTTTACCTCTTAGTTTTTTGTCGAAGAGCATCTCAACTCCCCACTGTCCTATGAATGCTTCAGGAGGGACATCTCTGAATGCAGGGTCTCTTAACTGGGAGGGAGTAAGTTTTCCGAGATATCCTATGAGATGTGAACCGAACTTACCATAAATATATTCCCTGCTCACATCAACTTCAATGATAAGTCCTGGAAAGTCAGACCGCCTCGATTCGACATATGCGACCTCATTGGAGGACAAACCCTGTTTTAGTCTTATGAGTGTAAAAGGACCCATACCGTTTTTATTTGTTTTTTCGTGTATCTTTTCAACCGGCATATGAAGAACTTTTGAGAGTAAATCGACCTTACCCCTATCGAATTCACCATAGATTATCGATGCACAGTAGTAGGACGAATTTTTTACGAGTGGAATACCATTTCTATCAAATATTATTCCCCGAGGTGCGGGTATGGTGATGACCCTTAATCTGTTCGCCTCAGATGATTTCCTGTATTCATTCCCCTGCACTATCTGCAATTGCCATAGCCTGATAATGAGGAGCAGAAAAGCTGCAATAACTATATAACTTATCGTTAAAATTTTTTCGGATTCGTTTTTCACTTTTACCCTTCGCTACCATGGTGTACGGCTCTTGGCTTCAAAAATATCCCCAAAGGGGCATTTATAAGGGATTGTATGGTAACCATGAAGAGAGCTGTGCCAATGCTTACCGGCATTCTCTCAAAGATGCTTCTCGACAGAAAAACAACAGTTCCATCAAAAAATGTAAGGACTGAAATGCCGATGATACCTAATAAAGGAGTCCATCTGAAGAAACTCCCAGACATGAATGAAGAAAAATAACCCACAAGTCCTTTACTCAGGAGATTGGGGCCAAGGAATGCACCTGAAAGGCTGTCCTGAACTGCGCCAATGAGGGATCCCAATAATGTTCCATAGACTTTTTCTCCCCTTATACCTGCATAGTAGGCGACAACAGATATGAAATTTGGAACAACATCGAATAATGATACTCTTCCTTGAATGATGAATATCAAAAGGATTATTATTGCCCAGAAGAGATATCTCATCTTTTTATTATTGTTACTTCCTCAATCTTTGTCGTGTCCACAAATGGGAGTACTTCTATATACCGGAAAAGACCGGTACTCTTTTTGTCAACTCTCGATACATAGCCAACAGGGATTCCTTTTGGGAAGAGTGCATCAAGCCCGGATGTGATAACAATGTCGCCTACAGTTACCTCTTCATCATAGGGGATATATTTCAACTGGCATTTTCTGTAACCTGTGCCTGAGATTATCCCCTCTCTTCTGCTTTCCTGAAGCCTTACCGATGCTGAGAAGTTTATGTCAGTGAGAAGAAGCAGG
>JBGPQS010000233.1:0-2364 GCA_041489235.1 Thermodesulfovibrionia bacterium | reverse complement strand
TTAGTTTTCAGTTTTTAATTACTAACAACTTATAACTAATAACTTTTGAAGGGGGTATAGTGGGAAGAATTGATCCGGAGGGATTGAATCTTAAAGATAAGGTTGTATTTATCAACAGAGTAGCAAAAGTAGTGAAAGGTGGAAGACGATTTTCTTTTACTGCTCTTGTTGTTGTCGGAGACGGAGAAGGGACTGTTGGTATGGGCAAAGGAAAGGCAACAGAGGTTCCTGAGGCTATAAGGAAGGCGGTAGAACAAGCAAGGAAATCCCTTATAAAATTCCCTATAAAATACAGCACAATTCCCCACAGAGTCATAGGAAGGTTTGGTGCGGGCACGGTGGTTATGAACCCTGCAAAGAAAGGTACTGGTATTATTGCAGGAGGTGCGGTGAGGGCAGTCTTAGAAGTAGCAGGGGTACAGAATATTGTTGCAAAATCCCTTCGTAGCCATAATCCTTTTAATACAGTAAAGGCAACTCTGCATGGGCTTGAAAGTCTCAAGGACACTGACTCGGTCAAGAAACTCAGGGGCAAGGTTGAAGAAGAGACTCAGGAGGTATCATGAAGATAGCCGATTTGAAACCTGCAAAAGGAAGCACAAAAAAAGGCAAGAGGGTTGGGCGAGGTGTTGGTTCAGGACACGGCAAAACCTCCTGTAAAGGCCACAAGGGGCAGAAGGCACGTTCTGGAGGAACAAAAGGACCAGGTTTTGAAGGTGGACAGATGCCTCTGCAGAGGAGAATTCCTAAAAGAGGGTTTAAGAACCGTTTTAAAATAGAGTATGCAATCATAAATCTCAGGGACGTAAATAAGTTAGACGGAACAGAGGTGCTTACACCTGATAACCTCTTTGAAAGAGGCATCGTAAAAGATTTGAAGGATGGCCTCAAAGTCCTTGGTAATGGCGAGATTAAAAGACCTTTTACAATAAAGGCACATGCATTTAGTGCTTCTGCGTTAGCCAAGATAGCTGCTGCAGGTGGGAAGGCAGAGGTTATCTAAAATCAAAAATAAAAATGTAAAAATAAAAATTATGGAACTCATATGTTTTGAGTTTTTAATTTTAAATTTCAATTTTTAACATGGGCATTATCTCAAGTATCCAGAATATATTTAAAATTCCAGAGTTAAAAAATAGGGTTCTTTTTACCCTTGCACTCCTTGCGGTTTACAGGATCGGTGCTCATATCCCCACCCCAGGGATTAACGGAGAAGAGTTGAGTAAGTTTCTTACTGAAAAGGGTGGGGCACTTATGGGCTTTTTTGATATGTTTTCAGGTGGGGCTTTATCGAGGGTGACTATCTTTGCCCTTGGCATAATGCCTTATATAAGCGCATCAATTATCCTCCAGCTGCTTACAGTGGTAATTCCTGCTATAGGGAAGCTTGCAAAAGAAGGAGAAGCAGGCAGGAAGAAGATTGTGAGGTATACAAGGTATGGGACCGTGTTTATCAGCGCAGTTCAATCTTTTGGCATTGCTGTAGGTCTTGAGGGTATGCAAGGAGGCGCATTTATACAAAACCCCGGATGGTCGTTCAGGATACTCACAATGATTACCCTCACATCAGGAACAGCTTTTATCATGTGGCTTGGAGAGCAGATTACTGAGAGAGGCATAGGGAATGGTATTTCACTTATCATATTTGCTGGAATTGTTGCAAGATTTCCTAACGCTGTTATAGATACTATTAGACTTGCACAGGTAGGAGAACTACCTATTTTATTCGTTATCTTGCTCATTGTGATGATGGTGGCTGTGGTCGGTGTGATAATTTACGTAGAACGGGGACAAAGAAAAATTCCTATTCAATATGCGAAAAGAGTTGTAGGCCGTAAAGTGTATGGTGGACAATCTACTCACCTGCCATTAAAAATCAATACCTCTGGAGTTATCCCTCCAATATTCGCATCTTCCATTATTATGTTTCCTGCAACAGTGGCAGGTTTTATCGCAATACCTTGGGTGCAAGAAATTGCCAGACAGTTTTCTCCAGGTTCAGTGCTCTATACAACGCTTTATGTCAGTATGATCTTTTTCTTTGCATACTTTTATACCGCTATTATTTTTAATCCTGTTGATATCGCAGATAATCTCAAGAAGTATGGTGGGTATATTCCCGGTATCAGACCTGGCCAGAAGACCTCTGAATATATCTACAAGGTACTTACAAGGCTGACATTTGTGGGTGCTATCTATCTCGGGGTTGTGTGTATTATTCCTGAGATTCTCATCACAAAATTCCATGTACCTTTCTATTTTGGAGGTACTTCTCTCCTTATTGCAGTAGGGGTGGCCCTTGATACCGTTTCCCAGATAGAGTCGCACCTTATTACACGTTCATATGAGGGCTTTCTCAAAAAG
>JBGPQS010000232.1:0-2388 GCA_041489235.1 Thermodesulfovibrionia bacterium | reverse complement strand
GTTTTCTTATATCATATTGGACACCGGAACCCCTTAATGTTGGTCCTGTAAGACCCCAGTTAATTGCCTCTTCTGCTGAGATTACGCCTATGCCTTTTGTCCTCTTGAGCCAAATCCTATTTTTGTCTATCAGGGTCTCATACTCCGGTATTCTTGTTGGGAATTCTTCTGTAAACTTATAAAGGCTGTCCAGAAATTCCTGAGATACATCGTTTCTTACGCCTCCGACTCTCGGATACGTTACAGTAAGTCTTGCACCACAAATCATTTCAAACAGGTCAAGAATCCATTCCCTCTCTCTGAAGCAATATAAAAATACTGTCATTGCACCAATGTCCAGAGCGTGGGTTGCAAGCCAAAGGAGGTGGTTTGATATACGTGAAAGCTCACCCACGATGGTTCTTATAAACTTTGCCCTCTCCGGGGGATCTATTCCAAACAGTCTCTCGACTGCTACGACATAACCTATATTGTTTGACATCGCAGAAACATAGTCCAATCTATCGGTAAGGGGGAGTCCCTGAAAATACGTCAGACTTTCGCCGAGCTTCTCAATTCCCCTGTGCAGATATCCCACATAGGGTGTGACATTCACAATTGTTTCACCATCTATGTCAAGGACAAGCCTCAGGACACCATGTGTTGCAGGGTGCTGAGGACCCATATTGACATTAAGCTCTCTTGTTTCCAGTATCTTCTCTACCTTTTCCATCCTATCCTTCCCAATCAAATTCTCTGTACTTCTTTGCCTTTTCAAGAACCTCAGCAAAGCCAGACCATTCCTTTTCAGGCCCCTTGAGAGGGTAGTCTTTTCTTAAAGGATAGCCTTCCCAATCCTCTGGTAAAAGAATCCTTCTTAGATCTGGATGTCCTTTGAATTTGATGCCAAACATATCAAAACATTCTCTTTCGTGCCAGTTGACACCAGCCCACACAGATATTACAGAGTCAATCTTCGGGTCGTTTTCAGGAACCTGAGCATTTATACGTATCATATGACGATGTCTTACGGAATATAAATGGTATACAACCTCGAACCTCGGCTCCTTTTTGCCAAGATAATCAACACCACAGAGGTCTCTGAGATGGTCAAAGTCTAATTCAGGGTCATCATGAAGATACCTGCAAATCTCAATAATTTTATCTTTCTTGACGATGACAGAAACCTGGTCCCTGAAACTTACTGTATTCACAACCTCAAGAGGAAATTTTTCCTTAATCTTTTCAGCTATCTCTAATGGATCCATCTTCATATAGAGAAATTTCATTCTTATTTCTACTATCATCTCCAGGCGCTCCATCGTGCGTGTTCTTTTCTCATTTTTTCTTGAAGCAATATCATTCCCTCCATGAGGGTTTCTGGTCTTGGAGGGCAACCAGGAACAAATACATCTACCGGCAGGAATGTATCACATCCCTGGACTGTATTATATGTTCTAAATATCCCACCTGAGCATGCGCAACTTCCCATTGCGACCACATACCTTGGTTCAGGAATCTGGTCAAAAACTCTTCTTAACACAGGCGCCATCTTTTTTGTAACTGTACCCGCAACAATGACGCAGTCTGATTGCCTTGGTGAACCTCTGAATATAATGCCGAACCTGTCAAAGTCATAATGAGATGCACCAGCTGCCATCATTTCTATTGCACAGCAAGCGAGTCCAAAGGTGACAGGCCAGATTGATGATAACCTCGACCAATTCACTACTTTGTCTATAGAGGTGATGATAAGGTTCGGGGGAAATACCTTTGTTCCTTCTTCTACCTCAACCAGTCCAATTGTTGATGTATCTATTAACATATCCTCCCTCGCTATCTTTTAATCCCACTTAAAAGCTTCTTTTCTCCAGGCATAGATATAACCGACTAAAAGTATAAGGATAAAAATGACCATCTCAATAAAGGCATAAATCCCGATCTTATCATATACAATAGCCCACGGATAAATAAAAACAGCTTCAATATCGAATACAACGAAAAGCATTGCGATGATATAAAACCTGATAGAAAATCTGTATTGTGGCTCACCAGTAGGAATAATGCCCGACTCATAGGGCATAAGCTTTTCGAAATACGGTCTTTTTATCCTGAAAATCTCTCCAATTAATAGAGCACCCAGGCCAAAGGCCGTAGCAATTATGAGAAAGATAAGAATCGGTAAATAATCTGATGGTAAATACGTTCCGGGCATACGAGTATATGTTTATACTTAAAATATCAATTGTTGTCAAGTAAAAAATTTACATTTGTTATTGCTATAAAAATGTTTTTTTATAACAATTTCTATGCTAAAGAGATATTAAGGCAATATATGGGTATGAATGATAAGAAAAACTTAACTATCTATAAAAATTTTAAAACTAATAAATGATTTTAGTTTATAGT
>JBGPQS010000231.1:0-2428 GCA_041489235.1 Thermodesulfovibrionia bacterium | reverse complement strand
TTGGCCTGCTCAGGGATGGACAACCTCTCCTTGCAATAAGACCTTTTCGTTCACCGCATCACACAATATCTGATGTTGCATTAATTGGCGGCGGGCAGATCCCGAAACCAGGAGAGGTGAGTCTTGCCAATAATGGAGTCCTCTTCTTAGACGAGCTGCCGGAATTTAAAAGAAACGTACTTGAAGTTTTAAGACAACCACTTGAAAATGAAGAAGTGACAGTCTCAAGGGCTGTCGCATCCATCACCTATCCAGCCTGCTTCATGCTCGTTGCTGCCATGAATCCCTGTCCCTGCGGATATTTTGGAGACAGCAGGCATCAATGCACATGCACACCGGGCCAGATTCATCGTTACAGACACAGGGTTTCAGGACCGTTGCTTGACAGGATTGATATTCATATAGAAGTGCCTGCAGTGCCCTATAAAGAATTGACAACTGAATACTCAGGAGAGAGCTCAGAAGACATAAGGAAACGTGTTCTCACTGCGAGGGATGTTCAGCTTGAACGGTTTAAGAACGATAAGAAAATTTATTCAAACGGTCAGATGAAGACAAGACATATCAAGAAATATTGCAAACTCAATCCGGATGCTCAAACCCTTCTTGAGACTGCAATGCACAAATTCGGTCTCTCAGCAAGAGCATATACGAGGATATTGAAGTTATCTCGTACTATTGCCGACCTTGAGGCTTCAGAGGACATTCAATCTCACCACGTTTCAGAGGCTATTCAGTACAGGACACTTGATAGAGGGGTGTATTAAACGGAGGTTTGTTATGAAAACGTTTAACAGTATACTCATCGGTTCGATCCTTTGTCTGTTGCTTGCAGGGTGTTATGTGCAATCACTTCATCCCTTTTATACCAAAGAGAAGGTTATAGATTTTCCAAAAATTGTGGGTGATTGGAAAGTAATCCAGCATGGAGAAAGATATATCCCATATAGTGAGCAAATACCGTGGAAGTTTTCTAAGGACTCTCTCGAGATTGTAGATGACAAAGGGATACGAAGCAGGATTAAGGCAAAGTACTTCAAAGTTGGTGATGTAGTATTTTTGGACAGCACAGCAACTGATCCAGATGAGCAGGGGAGTGTCGGAACATACTGGGTAGCACATGTGTATCCGGTACACATGCTCTGCAAGGTCGTTGTAGAAGAAGATATGTTGACACTTATGCCTTTGAACTACGATTGGTTTGAGAAGAATAAAGAGAAACTCGGGAAAGAGATACCCTATATTGAGGTAGATGAACCGATGATATTTACTGCAACTTCCAAGCAGTGGCTATCGTTTTTGCAGAAGCATAAGGATACAAAGGGTGTGTTTGACCAAGAAAATGCATACATATTGAAGCGAAGCAAAGATCAAGTCAAAGAGGATACTCCTAAAAAATAAATACACCTATCTTTTTTAAAAATAAAATCATAATTATCTCCACATCCTGTATTTTCTTACCACAGAATATTTTAAAGAGTAACTGCAATTATCTGGATTTTTGTTTTGAGAGAATCTCTATTTTTTCATACGAGGTCCATGTGCCGCCTTCATCACCGGTGATTTTATATCCCCTCACCCGTATTCTCACTGCCTGATCAAGAAAGAACTTATCCTGATGCGGTAATTTGAGGAGAAGATGTTTTGGTTTCTCAGACGGTTCAGAACAACCGTTTGAAAAGCCCAGTAAGAAGTTGATTTGTCGGGCTGTTGCGGTGTCTATGCCCTCATAATTTTCTAAGATGACTTTGAAATGGGAAGGAAATGTCCGGTCGCGACCAGCACTGCCTGACATTCCCGGAATGCCCTTTACCCTCGTCTCAGGAAACCATTCTTTCATCATTATTGTTCCGGTGATATTCACTGGTTCAAACGGAGGGAGCGGGGCAGCAGAGACAATGCTGCATATTGAATATATAAAAAGACCAATCAGCAGAACATTCTTTAGATGGCGGGTCATTTTATTAGTACATATTTTACCAGGCATCTCTAATGAGATAGCATCTCTCCTAACTCTTGTCAACAGTTATTTATTGGCTTCGATTCGAGATGATGCAATGAATGAAGTAAATCAGAGTAACCTGAATCCAAATATAATCAGCGTAAGACAATAATATACCAGACAAGAAGGAATAGACTGCCCCACCATCCGATGATTGAAACAACGAAACTTATTGAAATCTTTTTTTGCAAATCTATAAGTTCTTAATGACCTAACCCTCTGAGCCTCTCTTAAGGTCTTTTAAGAAAGCTGCTATCATTGATCGCATTCTCTTTACGGGAAGAAAAAAACCAAAACCCGTTACAACAAATCCAGTAAAAGTTTCTCTGCTTGTGACCAGTACTCCTTTCTCATGTTTTTGAAAAGAAAACCTATTCCGTGCTGAGAATCCCTTTTTCCTGGCCGACCATATAATGCGCTCATAAG
>JBGPQS010000230.1:0-2472 GCA_041489235.1 Thermodesulfovibrionia bacterium | reverse complement strand
GGCAGTTTCCAGTCTTCATCTTTTACGGACCAGGTTCTCGGGTTTGGAAAATCAATCGTTTGAAGACTCTTCGATTTTGAAGCATTACAAAACATGCCCGGTTTAATTTCAACAGGGGTATCCATCCATCCTGTTTGTAGTAGTTTGTAATCTATTCTTGATAGTTCTTCAGGTTTTGGATTTGCCATTGCTCACTCCTTTTCCACTGGTAATCCAGCAGCTTTCATTTTTTCCCTGAAATCATCCTCGTAGTGATCATATGTATGAACTTTGACCGGATAATCCCATGGATTTATATGTCTACGTTCGCGATTGTTATTCGCCAGATTTCTTGTAGGACTGAGGAAGACTCCTGCCATATGCATCAGCTTACTGAAAGGAAAATAGATAAGCAGAGTGCTTACAAGAAACAAATGGATATAAAAAATAACACCGATTCCCTCAGGAACTACAGGATTAAAGGTGACCAGTCCCATAGTCAACTCTTTCACGCCTATCACATCCACCTTGAAAAAATATCGCATAAGAACGCCTGAAACTCCAATGCCAAGGATTAAAAAGAGAGGAAAGTAATCTGCCGCAAGTGAGATGTATCGCACCTGAAGAATTAAAACTCTTCTAAAGAATAAGTAAGTTACCGCTATTAAAAAAACAATATCTGTGATATAGAGTAACGGTACTCCCACCTGAAAAAAAGCATCTAAAGACTCGATAATTGGAACAAAGAAGAGTATTGGCTCGGTGAATAACCTGAGATGCCTCAAGACTATGATAAAAAAGGTCCAGTGAAAGGCAAGTCCTGCTGCCCAGAGCCACTTCGTTGATCCATAAGCAAGCCTTGGTCCATCCCTTAAATCTATTTTCGTGTTTCTGAATAAGGAACGGAAAAGAAGCACTTCGAACGCCATCCTCACGATAACGCCGAGAAAGCTTGAAGGATTATCAATTTTATTCTGCTTGATCCATGGAAGAGATTTCTCTTGTCCAGCGGTAGTAGGTATTCGGAATGGGACAGGCGAACGACCCCATTTTATGACGCGATAAAAAATGCCAACAATGAACGTGACAAGGGCCGCATAGGGGATAATAACTCCGAAGAGATACTGCAAGTTTGCCGCCTGCACTCCTCCGAATGAAAGCAGAACAAGGATTATTACTGCAAAGAAGGAAAATAATAGTCCCATTTTGTTACCCCTTTTTTATTTTAAATTTACAATGTTACTGCTTTTGAGATCCGGTTCTTCCTCTTGGATCTCAGATATCAGATTAGCTCTTTTTAACAGCCCATAGGTCATATTTTTCAGCTCATTTATTTTGAGTTCGTAAATTTTTTCCCGGCATTTCATATATATATCAAAAGAAAGAAGGGCCATGTTATCTATCATGGAATCAAACATTACAAGCTCCTCAGAGAGCTGGTTTTCCTTGATTTCTTTTTTAAGCTCCTCTCTCACCACTTTCTTGAGAAGGAAGATGAAGTCAATAGCCTGGGATGGAAAAAAATCCTGAACTGCCCTGATTCTGATTATGGTGTCAAGAATAGGAGATATCTTGACAGGATTCATTCCCTGGAGTAACTCCTCAAAGAGATCTTCGATTCCATGAGAAATTGTGTGCCCTACCGGGTTAGAAAATTGATTTTTTTGCTTTTTCAAAAACTGTGAGGCATCAGCAGGATACGTTTTCAATATTAGATGAAACCACCTTTTCAAAATGATGGGTTTCTTTTCTAATAAGAGTTCTTTTAAACTCATATCCCGCCTATACTCTATAGGTTTTTGAATTGAACATATTTCCTCACTCCATATCTGTATACAAACGCTGTCAAAAAGAAAGTACTCACTCAGGACTTTACAGTAGCAACCATTAAAAATAATTTAAATTAACTTTGTCAAGTTAAAATTTTTCTATACAATGAATTAAAGTCTTAAATTTAACTGAAGAGCAGGAGATGAAAAGTAAAGTAAAAACCTGCTACTTCTTACTTTCCATCTCCTGATTCTTTTTTATACACAGCCCGTTGGCTTCGGAAGTCCGGCATATCTACAGGCCTGTTTTGCAGGTCCCCCGGGATAGAGTTCATAGAGATACTTAGTATTTCCCTTTTCAGGTCCCATACTCTTTGCAATCTCTTTGACGAGAACCTTAATCGGAGGCGCTATCTGAAACTTCAGGAAGTATTCCCTTAGGAACCTTATTACCTCCCAATGCGCATCAGTAAGCGTGAGCCCATCTTGTGCTGCCATTATACTTGCCATTCCTTCCTTCCACACTTCCCAGTCCTGAAGATAACCTTCCTCATCAACCTCATTTTGTTGCCCTTCAAACTCCAAATACGGCATCTGTCTACCTCCTTTTTCTACTTAAGATCTAATTTTATTGATGGAAGAAATTTCCATTCAATCTAACTAAAAGCGAAGTATATTAGCATATACGTTTCACCCAATACAACCAACACAATACTTATTTGAT
>JBGPQS010000229.1:0-2476 GCA_041489235.1 Thermodesulfovibrionia bacterium | reverse complement strand
TAATCAGTAAGTTCTCTTATTGTCGGGTGATTACTGCATACAGGACAGTCAGGATTCTTTGGGACCTTTATTTTCCTAAAGGATGATTTTAGTGCATCATATATCAGAAGTTCTCCTTTAAGTATCTCTCCTATGCCAAGAATGAGCTTTAAGATTTCAGTTGCCTGAAGAACACCAATTACCCCGGGAATAACACCGAGGAGTCCGACCTCCTGAGAAGAAGGCATAACACCCGGAGGAGGAGGTTCTTCGAAAAGACACCTGTAACATGGACCATCACCAGGTATAATAGCTGTCACATGCCCTTCAAATTTTAATATCGCTCCGGTTATAAGAGGCTTTTTGGTTATTACACAGGCATCATTGACCAGAAACCTTGCAGGAAAGTTGTCAGTGCAGTCAACGATGATATCATAATCTTTTATCAAATTGAGGATATTGTTTTTTGTTAACTTCTGCTGGAGAGCAATCACATTCACATCAGGATTGAGAGATTCGAAAGTCTCCTTTGCTGAGATTACTTTTGGTTTTCCTATTGTCTTCACACTGTGTGCTATTTGACGCTGAAGATTACTCAATTCGACATTGTCATTGTCGATTATTGCGATCGTTCCGACACCTGCTGCAGTAAGGTAATAACCAACAGGAGAACCAAGGCCTCCAGCACCGACAATAAAGACCCTTGCCTTTGCAATCTTTGCCTGTCCCTCTTTCCCTACTTCAGGAAGGATAAAATGTCTTTTATATCGTTGAAGTTGCTCTTCAGTAAATCCCATGTGTCTTTCCCCTTTTTACTCTTCTTCTTTTCCCTCAACCCTTATAAATACTGTTTTATTCATAACAACAGGGAGCTGATCTATCTCTTTAATCGCCTGCCTTACATCTTTCTCCTTTGCTTTATGGGTAAGGACAACAAGAGGGACTGATTTTTCTGCCTTTCTGCCTTTCTGTATCACTGAAGCGATGCTTATATCATAATTGCCGAGTATTCCTGAAATTTTTGAGAGTACTCCTGGCCTGTCAAGCGCAGAAAACCTGAAATAATACATTGATATCACATCGTCCATCTTTTTTATTCTGATATCCTTTGTTGTTTTTGCCGGTACAGCTATCATCTTTGTCGCATTCTTGCTGATATCCTTTGCGATATTGACGATATCACTCACCACAGCGCTCCCTGTTGGCATAGCTCCTGCACCTCTTCCATAATATAAGGTAGAACCTGTCGCATCACCTTCAATGTATATGGCGTTGAAAGGGCCATCTACTTTAGCGATGAGATAATCCTTTGGAAGCATTGTCGGATGAACCCTGAGTTCTACTTCGCTGTCGGTCTCTTTTGCAATGGCAAGGAGTTTTACTTTATAACCAAGCTCAGAAGCAAACTCTATATCCTGAGGGGAAATTCCTGAAATTCCTTCTATGTAGATATCTTTATAAGGAATCGGGATGCCATATGAAAGAGATGCGAGGATTGCGAGTTTATGGGCTGAATCTATACCCTCGATATCTAATGTAGGATCAGCTTCAGCATAACCAAGCTTTTGTGCCTCTTTGAGCGCATCTGAAAACTCAACATTCTCTTCTGTCATCTTTGTGAGTATATAATTTGACGTTCCATTGATTATCCCGTAAACAGCCTTTATCCTGTTTGCAACAAGGCCTTCTCTTATTATCTTTATAATAGGAATGCCACCTGCGACTGCTGCCTCAAACCCTATCTCAACTCCAGCCTTGAGCGCAGCATTAAATATCTCATTTCCATCGGTAGCGAGGAGTGCCTTGTTCGCGGTGACTACATGTTTCCCATTATTAATTGCTTTGAGTATGAAGTCTTTTGCAGGTCTGATACCTCCTATAAGTTCAACCACTATGTTGATATCAGGATCATTCAGTACAGCGTCTACATCTGTAGTCAGAATCCCTTCAGGGATTTTTATGCCTCTATCTCTTGTTATATCAAGGTCAGCAACCTTCTTCAGGTTTATCTCAAGTCCAAGTCTATCTTCAAGGACATCCTTATTTTCAAGAAGGATCCTCACTGTACCTGTCCCAACAGTCCCGAAACCGATTATACCAACGTTTATCATCTGTTAAGCACCTTCTTTATACCTTTAGTAGCCTGTTTAATCCTATGCTCGTTTTCGACCAGGGCGAACCTTACATAGGTATCTCCGCCTTCGCCAAATCCGATACCAGGAGATACCGCAACTCCTCCTTCATTGATGAGGAGCTTGCAAAACTCGAGAGAGCCCATTTTTTTGAATGGCTCTGGTATCTCTGCCCAGACAAACATGGTTGCCTTCGGAGGTTCTACGTTCCAACCTGCCCTGTGGAGTCCTTTTATAAGCACATTACGCCTTGATTCATAGGTCTTTCTTATGTCTTCAACACAATTCTGAGGACCTCGTAGCGCGATAATACTTGCGATCTGTATAGGCTGGAACATGCCATAGTCAAGATAACTCTTTATCTT
>JBGPQS010000228.1:0-2477 GCA_041489235.1 Thermodesulfovibrionia bacterium | reverse complement strand
GCAAGTGTTACACCGAAAGACTGGAAAGATACATATTCTGTGAATTTTGGAGCACGATACCAGCTCAACGATACAATTGCCCTGCTCGCGGGCTATCTCTACGGAGGGAATCCTATACCTGATCATACATTTGAACCTTCTATCCCGGATGCGAATACTCACCTTTTTTGTATTGGGACAGACATAAAATACAAGAACTTAAAAATTGACTTCAGCTATGGTTACCAAAAACTTCAGAACAGAAAGAAGAATAACTCTATTGATGACAATCCTTTTGACGGAGTATTAAACCCTCTCACGAGTGCCAATGGAGTGTATAAGTCAAATATCCATATGTTTGGTATGAGCCTCACATATAAATTCTAATGTAGTGTCCTGAAAATACCTTTATTGCTCTATTGACGTGATTCTCACCTGAGAGATAACTCATTGACACAACTGGCCATGAAGATAAATAATTAACTATGGCTCAACGATATAATTCCTTTGGCGCATATATAAGAAAAAAGTTTGGAACTATTGTTTATAAAGTAAATGTAGATGCAGGCTTCACATGCCCTAACAGAGATGGAACAATCAGTACATCAGGATGCATTTACTGTAACAATGATAGTTTCAGGCCGGGTTCATGTAAGCCGACGCTGTCTGTCAGCGAACAGATCAAAAATGGTATTGCCTATATTAAGAAAAGATATAAGGCAGAGAAGTTTCTTGTGTACTTTCAACCCTATACAAATACCTATGCCCCTGTTGAGGAATTAGAACGCCTTTACAAGGAGGCCCTCTGTGAACCTTCCATAGTGGGGCTTACCATCGGCACAAGGCCAGATACTGTGGATGAACAGAAAATCGCACTTCTTGAGACCCTCACAAAAAGATATTTTATCCTGGTAGAGTATGGCATGCAGTCAATCTTTGATATGACACTCGAGTTTATGAACAGAGGCCATGACTATACTACATTTTTAAATGCAGTTGATTCGACAAAGAACAGGGGTATTTTTATTGGTGCACATATTATAGTAGGCTTTCCTACAGAAACAAGAGAAGAGATGCTTGCAATGTCTGATGAGATCTCGAATATGCCGATTGATTTTCTCAAGATTCATCAGTTACAGGTGATAAAGGACACGCCTCTTGAGATCCTTTACAGAGAAAACCCGTTTCATCTGTTCGACTATGACGAATATCTTGATTTCTTTGTTGAATTTATAGAGAGACTTTCTCCCCGGATAATATTGCAGAGGCTTTTTGCT
Organism: Thermodesulfovibrionia bacterium; assembly: GCA_041489235.1. Lineage (GTDB taxonomy): Bacteria > Nitrospirota > Thermodesulfovibrionia > Thermodesulfovibrionales > SM23-35 > VGWZ01. The sequence continues at coordinate 1,221 of JBGPQS010000228.1, read as the reverse complement.
ACTGCACCCGATAGTATCCTGGTTGCCCCGCGGTGGGGAAAAAGCAGGCAGGAGATTCTCAGAGATATAGAGAAAAGGCTTGAACTCAAAGATACCTATCAGGGTAAAAATATGAAAGTTCATGCACGGATACCATGAGAAAGAGGATCATTGCCGTTATTGGTGGGAGGAAGACCGAAAAGGCACTCCTTGCAGAGGCTGAAACAGTCGGAAGATTAATTGCAAAAAGTGGAGCAACTCTTGTATGTGGGGGCCTTGGAGGAGTTATGGAGGCTGCTTCAAAAGGCGCAAAATCAGAGGGTGGGCTGACTGTAGGAATTCTTCCACAGGATCATGCAAGAGAAGCAAATCAATACATAGATGTTCCTGTAGTAACTGGATTGGGAATCGGGAGAAATGTTATTATAGCCCGTACTGCGGACGCCCTGATTGCAGTAGGCGGTGAATACGGCACCCTGTCAGAAATTGCATTTGCCCTTCAGATGGGGAAACCAGTAGTAGGTATTAAGACATGGGACATAAAGGGCGTCATCAGCGCTGAAAATGCAGTTGATGCAGTAAACAAAGTCTTTGAAATTTTGCAGTCTTAAAGTTTTTGATATTAGATTTTTGTTTTTTAACTTTTTACTTATAACTCTTAACTTTTAACTTCATAGTTTGTGCCCCCTTAGCTCAGTAGGATAGAGCACAGGTTTCCTAAACCTGGTGTCGCAGGTTCGATTCCTGCAGGGGGTACCATATTTTTCAAGGACTTACAAGCTTCTTCCGTGAAGTCTTTTAACCAGGTGTCCATACAGGTGTCCATCCTTCCTTCCAGTTTTTTCACCTCCTCTTTTCTGAAAGATTGTGTTAAATGACCATAATGCTTTATGGTTGTGTTGATGGATGCATGACCCATCCACTTTTGAACTGTAGCCAATGATACGCCGGCCATGACACAATTAGAACCAAATGTACGTCTAAGATCATGAATCACCACATCTTTCAATTTAGCCCTTGTAACAGCTGATTCAAATGAACGTCTGAAATTCTTAAAGGGTTTTCCGTAGTTATCACAAAAGACGTAATCGCCCCTTTTAGATAATGACCGGAGAACGTTTAAAGCCTGTATCGTCAAATCTATGTAACGATCTTTGTTATATTTGGCGATTTCAGCCCTTACGTGTATCTGTTCATTCACAAAGTCCACATCAGACCATTTAAGGTTAAGAAGTTCCTCTT
>JBGPQS010000227.1:0-2484 GCA_041489235.1 Thermodesulfovibrionia bacterium | reverse complement strand
TCTCAGAATTTTTATATCTGCCCTTTTACACTTAACCCCACCTTATCCTCCCCTTGCTAAGGGGAGGTGAGGAGGGGTTACATCACTAAATTGAATAAGGTCAGGGGAATCTTTTATAGTAAATTAATAATGTATAAGGATCACGATTACGACATAGTTGTTATTGGTGCAGGCCATGCTGGCTGTGAGGCTGCACTCGCATCTGCACGAATGGGCTTCTCTACCTGTCTCTTTACAATAAACCTCGATACGATTGCACAAATGTCATGTAACCCTGCTGTTGGCGGACTTGCAAAAGGCCACCTTGTCCGTGAGATTGATGCACTCGGCGGTGAGATGGCGAAAGTGACAGATAAGGCAGGGATTCAGTTCAGAATGCTCAATATGAGCAAAGGGCCTGCAGTCTGGTCTTTGAGGGCACAGGCAGACAGGGTTCTCTACAGGCTTTTAATGAGAAAGGTTGTTGAATCTCAGAAAAACCTTGATATAAAGCAGGCTCTTGTAGAAAAAATAATCGTGGAGGATGGGAAAGTAAAAGGAGTTCTCACATCCCTTGGTATATTTTACGGAACAAGGGCTGTTATTGTGACAACAGGCACATTTCTAAAAGGATTAATACATATCGGTCTTTATAACTTTTATGCGGGAAGGGCTGGAGAGTTCCCATCAGTGGGTCTTTCTGATTCACTCAGAGATTTAGGTTTTAAAATGGGCAGGCTGAAGACAGGCACTCCGCCAAGGCTTGATGCAAGGACAATAGATTTTCCAAAGACAGAGCCGCAATATGGTGATGAGCCACCTCTGCCATTTTCATATACCACAGAGAAGATAACAAATCCGCAACTCCCTTGTTATATCACCTATACAAATGCTGAGACACATAAGATAATTCTTGCTAATCTTGATCGCTCACCTCTTTACAGTGGCCGTATTAAAGGGATAGGTGCACGATATTGTCCATCAATAGAAGACAAGGTTGTACGGTTTGCAGGGCGTGAGCGTCATCAGGTCTTTCTTGAGCCGGAAGGGCTTGAGACAAAAGAATATTATGCAAACGGAATACCGACAAGTCTTCCTTACGACGTGCAGGTAAAACTTGTACAGACTATACCCGGACTTGAAGAAGCAGAGATTATGAGGCCGGGATATGCCATAGAATATGATTTTGTCTTTCCTACACAGCTCAATCATAGTCTTGAAACAAAGGCAATTGAAGGACTTTTCCTTGCCGGACAAATAAATGGTACCTCAGGATACGAAGAAGCTGCTGCGCAGGGGCTTATGGCAGGCATTAACGCAGCGTTAAAACTTCGGGGAAGGGAACCCTTAATTCTTGGAAGGCACGAGGCATATACCGGCGTTCTTATTGACGACCTCATCACAAAAGGTACCAATGAGCCCTATCGAATGTTCACTTCAAGGGCAGAATACAGGCTTCTTCTAAGGCATGACAATGCTGATCTGCGTCTAATGGATAAAGGTTATGAAATCGGACTTTTAGATAAGGAAGTTTATCAAAAGTTTCAGGAGAAGAAGATATTCATTAATGAGGAACTTAGGCGATTAAAAAAGACACGCTTTAAAATAGAAGGGACAGATAAGAGTGAATCTCTGGAGCAATTTTTGAAAAGGCCTGAGATTACCTATGAATTCATTGATAAATCTTTTCCTTCTCATAAACCCCTCACTCCTGAGATTAAAAAGCAGGTCGAAATACAGATCAAATATGATGGCTATATTCTTCGGCAGATGGAGATGGCTGAAAAGCTCAAGAAAGTTGAAGAGAAAAAGATACCTGAAGGTTTTGATTACATTTCAGTGAATGGGCTTTCAAAAGAGATTCTGAGCAAGTTGCAGGAAGTAAAACCTGCAAACCTCGGCCAGGCAAGCAGAATCCCCGGTGTCACCCCTGCGGCAATTTCACTCCTTATGGTGGCAATAGAGAGATTGAAAAGAGAGCGTAGAGGGAAGAATGCACCATGATTAGCGAGAAACTTAAAAAATTTCTGAATGAAAAAGGTGTTGATTATAAGATTATGAAACATCCAGAGGCAATTTCTGCGCAGGAGAGAGCTGCCTCAATGCACGTGCCAGGTAAAGAAATGGCTAAAGTTGTCATTCTAAAAGGTGATGACAAATTTTTTATGAGTGTTCTTCCCGCAAGTTACATAATTGTCATAGATGTGCTCAGAAAGGTTCTGGATGAAAAAAACTTAAGATTAGCTACAGAAGAAGAATTTGAAAAACTATTTCCTGATTGCGAGGTTGGCGCAATGCCTCCTTTCGGAAACCTTTACAATGTTGATGTTTATATGGACAAAACCCTTTCTCAGAACAAAGAGATAGTGTTCCTTGCAGGTAGCCACATGGAGTCGGTAAGAATTAAATATAACGATTATGTTGCACTTGTAAAGCCTGTTATAGTTGAGTTCGCAGTAAAATTGGACTAAGACACAAGACAAAACACTTCAAGAAAGAGTGTAC
>JBGPQS010000226.1:0-2493 GCA_041489235.1 Thermodesulfovibrionia bacterium | reverse complement strand
AGAACTGAGACATCACCTGAGGATATTGGAGGCATGTATGCAGCACAGGGGATTCTTACTGCGAGGTGTGGAATGACCTCACATGCTGCTGTTGTTGCCAGAGGTATGGGCAAATGCTGTGTTGCAGGGTGTGGTTCAATTAATATAAATGAGGTTCAGAGGTATTTTACCGTGAATGACCTTATTGTGAAGGAAGGTGACTACATAACCCTTAACGGAACAACTGGTGAAGTTATTCTTGGTGAGGCACCTCTGGTAACACCTGCCCTCACTGGTGAATTCGGGACCTTTATGAAATGGGTAGATGAGTTCAGGAAGCTCGGTGTGAGGGCAAATGCTGATACACCTCATGATGCAAAGGTAGCAAGGGACTTTGGAGCTGAAGGCATAGGACTCTGCAGAACAGAGCACATGTTCTTTGAAGCCGAAAGAATTAAGGTCGTACGGGAAATGATACTTGCTGACGATAAAGAGGGAAGGAAAAGAGCGCTTGCAAGGCTCCTCCCGATGCAGAAAAGTGATTTTATTGGTATATTCAAAGAAATGCATGGCCTTCCTGTTACTATCAGACTTCTGGACCCGCCACTTCATGAATTCCTCCCGCATACAGATGAAGAGCTTAGAGAACTTGCTCACGAGATGGAAGTTTCTTTCGAAAAACTAAAGGCGAAAAATAAATCGCTCCATGAATCTAACCCGATGCTCGGTCACAGGGGCTGCCGTCTTGGTGTCACCTATCCAGAAATTTACGAAATGCAGGTTCAGGCTATTATAGAGGCTGCCTGTGAGCTTTCAAAAGAGAAGGTGAAGGTGATACCAGAGATAATGATACCGCTTGTAGGCCATGTGAATGAATTCACAATGCTCAAAGACCTTACGAAGAAGATAGCAGAAGAGGTCAAAGCAAAATATAGAGCGAATGTGAAATATAGTATAGGGACGATGATAGAACTTCCAAGGGCTGCGATAACTGCAGATGAGATTGCAAAAGAGGCAGAATTTTTCTCTTTTGGCACAAATGACCTTACACAAACAGTGTATGGTTTGAGTCGCGATGACGCGGGTAATTTTTTACCTTACTACGTCGAAAAAGGAGTACTCGAAGACGACCCATTTATTACGCTCGACCAGAAAGGCGTTGGGCAAGTGATCAAAATAGGTATAGAGAAGGGAAGGTCTGCCAGGAGAGACCTTAAAATCGGTATCTGTGGTGAGCATGGAGGGGACCCGAAGTCTGTAGAATTCTGTCATAAAGCGGGAATGAATTATGTGAGTTGCTCACCATACAGGTTGCCAATCGCGAGGCTTGCTGCAGCCCATGCTGCGCTTAAGGAAAAGATAAAGAAAGATTTAAGTAAGTCAACAGTGTAAACGAAACTGCACTACGTTAACGACAAGCATTCTTAGCAATTGGGTTGTTTGTTATTATTCAATCTTTACATACTCAAGGATTATGTGTTATTTTACTTAAAATTGTTGAAAGGCGGTGTATGAATGTCAATTGTTAAAGAACAGAAGCAGACGATAATAGAGAATTTCAAGCTCCATGATACTGACACGGGCTCGGCTGAAGTTCAGATAGCTCTAAAGAGCGAGAGGATAAATTATCTCAGCGAACATTTTAAAGTACACAAAGGCGACCACCACTCAAGGAGAGGTCTTTTAAAACTTGTCAGTCAAAGGAGAAGATTACTTGATTATCTTAAGGCTGAAAATAAGGGGCGCTATTCAAAACTGATTGAACGTCTGGGACTGAGGAAATAGATGAAAAAAATAGAGATTGATATTCGAGGAAAGAAATTTACCCTTGAGACAGGCAAGATTGCAAAACAGGCGGATGGAGCAGTAATCGCTCAGTATGGTGACACTTTAGTCCTTGCGACAGTTGTGGCTGACAAGATTGAGAGGAAAGGTTTGAATTTTTTCCCGCTCACCATAGATTATCAAGAAAAGACTTACGCCGCAGGAATATTTCCAGGCGGGTTCTTTAAAAGAGAAGGACGTCCTACAGAGAAAGAAATTCTTACGTCACGCCTTATTGATAGACCTATGAGACCCCTCTTATCAAAAGGGTTTCCCTATGAGACACAGGGCATTGTCAGTGTTCTCTCATACGGGGATGAGAATATTGCTGACATAATTGGAATAATAAGCATGTCAGCGGCCCTTACCATTTCTGACATCCCCTTTAATGGTCCTGTTAGTGCGGTGAGAATTGGGAGAATTGCAGACTCTTTTGTGATAAACCCTGATATGAAAGAGCTTGAGGAGTGCGACCTCGACCTTGTGGTCGCAGGCTCTGAAGATGCCGTGATAATGGTCGAGGGTGAAAGCCAGGAGATCACAGAGGCTGACCTTCTTGAGGCCATAGAGATTGCACACAATGAGATAAAGCGGCTGTGCAGGTTACAGAAAGAACTCCAGGCAATGGTAGTAAAAGAAAAACGGAATCTTATCACCCTTATTATTGATGAAGAATTGAAAAAAGCTGTT
>JBGPQS010000225.1:0-2496 GCA_041489235.1 Thermodesulfovibrionia bacterium | reverse complement strand
TGCTGTGCAGAGGCTTATCACCGAAGACCTCATTCTCTCTGGACATGACAGAAGTGACGGAGGCTTAATAACCACAATCCTTGAGATGGCCTTTGGGGGGAATTGCGGGATAGAGATAAATATAGAAGATGAGAAGATAAGAAGGGATGAAGTTTTGAACTCAAGCAGTTCTCAACTTCTTAATTTCTTAACTTCTGTAGTTTCTCTTCTTTTCTCAGAAGAACTTGGTGTGGTAATCGAATATCTTTCTAAAAATGAAGACTTAATAACAGGTATTTTGAAAGATAACGGAATACCTTATCAGATAATCGGAAGTACTACTTTAGAAAAAAAGATAGACATAAGTATAAATGGTCATTCTGTTTTGAAAGAAGACATGAGGATACTCAGAGCTATCTGGGAAGAAACCAGTTATCAACTTGACAGGCTTCAGGCAAATCCTGATTGTGTTGATGAGGAAAGAAAGGTCAATTTTGACAGAAAAGGACCTGAATATGTTCTAACATTTACTCCGCAAAAGACACCTCAAAGACTTTTCGAAATAGATGTCAAACCGAAAGTTGCTATCATCCGTGAAGAGGGCAGTAATGGAGACCGTGAGATGACGTCAGCCTTTTATCAGGCTGGATTTGAGGTATGGGATATTGCAATGACAGACCTTCTTGGAGGGAGGACAAACCTTGACGATTTTAGGGGTATTGCTTTTGTGGGCGGGTTCAGTTATGCAGATGTCCTCGATTCGGCTAAAGGTTGGGCTGGAGTAATCAGGTTTCATAAAAAACTCTTTGAACAATTCCAGAGATTCTATGAAAGACCTGATACCTTTAGTCTTGGTGTCTGTAATGGTTGTCAGCTCATGGCACTCCTCGGCTGGGTACCATGGAAAGGAATTCCTGATACTATTCAACCGAGATTTATCCAGAATAAGTCAGGCAGATTTGAATCAAGGTTTTCAACAGTACATATTGTACCGAGTCCTGCCATTATGCTCAGAGGAATGGAAGGTTCTACACTTGGTGTATGGGTTGCACATGGTGAGGGGAGAGTTTATTTTCCTAACAATGGAATACAGCAAGAGGTTATAAGACAGTATCTTGCACCGATACGGTTTGTTGATGACAATGGAGACATTACCGGGACATATCCTTTTAACCCGAACGGCTCTCCTTCAGGCATAACAGCCCTCTGCTCTCCTGATGGGAGACACCTTGCAATGATGCCTCATCCTGAAAGAACATTTCTTAAATGGCAGTGGGCTTATATGCCGGAGGAATGGAAAAAGAACCTTGAAATGTCACCCTGGCTTAAAATGTTCCAGAATGCAATGGAGTGGTGTATTGAATAAATCGTTATGCTGAAAACTTAAATGGCTCGTATCTGGTGATTTTGTTTCTGCCTGATCTTTTTGCGCTATAAAGCGCTTCATCAGCATGCCTCACTACTGTATCAATCGTATCACCATCATTGGGGAATGTCGCAACACCACCACTTACAGAGACATACCCTGATGGTTGTTTTTCCTTGTGTCTGAATGGATAGTTTTCTATGAGCTTTCTTATTTTTTCTGCGTACTTTATGGCGCCATCTTTATCAGTATCCTGTAAAAGTGCGATAAATTCCTCTCCCCCATATCGTGCAATCACATCCATTCCTCTTGAATGGTCTTTTAAAAGCCGGCTTAATTCTTTAAGGAGATGGTCACCTTCGGTATGACCGTTTAAATCGTTATATTTCTTGAAATGGTCTATATCGAATATAAAAAATGATAAAGGGAAATTGTAGTTTAAGGCCTTCTGAGAAGCTTCTATTGCCCTCTCGAAAAAATACCGTCTGTTGTAAAGCCCTGTCAGAGGGTCAGTATAAGCTTTTTCTCTTGCTGTCTCAAGATATTCACAGTTCTGGAGAAAGACACCTGCAAGGTCAGCAACCATTGCAATGAACCTCTTTTCGTTCCCGCTACTTGTTTTTATATTACCAAGACCTATCGCCCCTATGAGCCTGTCTTTAAAGAATATTGGAGCAGCAATATCTATATTATCATCTACTCCCGGATGGTGTAAGGCAGTACGTGAAAGCATCATCCTGCTTTCAGCAGACCTACCTACTACCCCTTCACCACATTTTACAATGATCTTTTGTTTCTTATTCGAACCAAACGCAGACACAAGCTCAAGCGAATTAGACTCGCCATTAAACATATATAATTCTATCGCTTGGGCATCGGTAAGAATCTTTGTTAAACGTATAATTGATGAAACTATTTCATCGAATGTGAGATCTGTGCTCAGTTTTTTCACCATCTCAGGAACTTTTATCAGGAAGTGAATATATTTCTCATTTTCCCTTTTAACATTTTCAATCTCTCTTTGGAGTTCCTTATTCCTTGATTCTTCAAACACAAGTTTTTTGGTGAAATTTTTCTCTACCTCTAACATCTCTTTTATTTCTTGTTGAATCCCTGCCTTTTTCCCTGAGAGAAAAGCTATGAGGGCGGTT
>JBGPQS010000224.1:0-2497 GCA_041489235.1 Thermodesulfovibrionia bacterium | reverse complement strand
CATCTTCCAGTGTAATCTCTTTCACATAGCTGACTGGATACGGGCATATTGAAAGATGTGGAGGGCATAAAGTACCCGTTATGTTTTTTAAGTCTTTTGGGATCTCTTCTTCGAGTAAAATACCTGCATCTAAGGCAAATCCTTCCTTATCGGTTATGAAAAACGGGTTTATGTCTATCTCTTTAATGTGAGGAAAGTCAATGATGAGCTGAGAGAATCTTACCATGATTTCTTCCAGGTATCTCAAAGTGTTTTCGAAAGAATGTTGTTTCTGGAGATAGCGATAGATTTTCGTCTCACTCATCATATACCGTGCTAATGTTTGATTAAGAGGCGGCAGGCCAATGGAATAGTCTCCAATTGCTTCTATGAGTCCTCCTCCGGTACCGAAGATTATGACTGATCCGAAGGATTTGTCCTTTTTTGCACCAATGACAAGTTCATAGCCCAGTTTAATAATCATTGGCTGAATCAGGACCTGAGCGTGTGGGTCTCCACAGGAGGTTGCAACATCCTTGAGTTTTTTAAAGGCATCTCTTACCGAGTCTCTATTTCTCACGTTAAGAATTACTCCCCCCTTCTCTACTTTATGAAAGATTTTTGGAGAATCAATTTTTAACACTACCGGATATCCGATACCTTCTGAAATATGGATAGATTCTTCTTCATTTTTGGCACTCATTGTAGAAATTACTGGTATACCATAGGCACCGAGTATATCCTTAACCTCATTCAAGGTCAAAACAAGCCTTTTCTCTTCTGATGCTTTACTTATAATTTCATTAACTTTTGTATGGTCAGGGAAGAAATCTTTGAGAATTGCCTCAGGAGCTTCAAAAAGAAGCTTGAGGTTGTGGTCATAACGATACATATAGATAAAACTCCTTGCTGCTTGTTCTGGTGTCACAAAAGTTGGGATTCCTTTTTCGTTAAGTAATTCACGAGCAGCAAGTACCTGATCTTCTCCAAGCCAACTGGTTAATAATGGTTTGTAGGTATAGGTTTGTGCAGCCCTTGCAACAGCCTCTGCAGTCTCTTTGGGTTTAGTGCCGAAAGATGGCGTATGGATAACCAAAACCCCATCGATCTCTTTGTCGCGTAAACAGCTTTTGACAGCTATCTCATAGTCTTCCGGAGTAGCGTTATAAAGAAAATCAATCGGGTTCTGAATCTTCCTTTTTGAGGGTACATGGTCTCTAAGGTTATTTAATGTTTCCTGACTAAGATGAGCTAATTCACCACCCATTTTCATAAGTGTATCGACAGCTATTACTGCCGGAGCACCGGAGTTGGTAATTATTGCTAAACGATTTCCTTTTGGACGTGGTTGTTTGGCCAATGTTTCAGCCAAATAGAAAAGGTCAATCATCTCGTCTACCCTGATTGCACCAGCCCTTTTTAAGACTGCATCGTAGATTCTATCCTCTCCTGCGATAGTCCCGGAATGTGTCAGGGCTACTTTGGCTGATGCTTCAAATCTTCCTGACTTGAGCACCACGATTGGTTTACTACAGGCAAAGGCACGAACAGATGTCATGAACTTCCTGCCTCTTTTGATTGACTCAAGATAGAGAATAATAGCTCTTGTCTCCGGGTCAACACCTAAAAAATCAATCATGTCAGAGAAACCAATATCTAATCGTAACCCAACTGACACAAAACAACTGAATCCCACGTTCTTACTTACAGCCCTATCAAGGAGTGCGTCTGAAAGAGTAACACTTTGTGATATAACAGCAATATTTCCCTTTGGGGGCATCTTTGGAAAAAGACTGGCATTGAGCTTTATCCCTGGTCTTATAAAACCTATTGAATTGGGACCCAGAACCCTGAAGCCATATTTTAAGGAAGAATCCTTGATCTTTGTCTGCAGGAGTTGCAGGTTTTCGACCCGGTAGCTAAAATCAGGGCATAAAATATTGACTCCTTTTACTCCTTTTTGGCCACACTCGTCGAGGGCAGCAAGGATATCCTCAGGAGGAACAGCCAGGATTGCTAAGTCTATATCACGTTGAATATCTGTGATCTTTTTATATGCTTCTACTCCCTGTACAGCATCCATATCAGGATTCACAGGAAATACCGTTCCTTTGAAACCAGCTCCTACCAAATTTCTGAATATGCAGTAACCCAACGAATCCTGATTCTCATTCGCTCCAATAACAGCTATTCTCCGGGGGTTAAATAAGAATTCAAGATTTTTAACTGACATAGTCCAACTCCTTAATACGATGTATTTAGATTTTTATACTGGTGTATATTTTTATAATAACATAGGCTTTTATTTTATGGACCCAATTCTCTATGAATTATAAAATCAAAATGACTTAAAAGGGATAAAATAGTTGGCATGAAGAGTAAAAAAAACAGGTCAGGCAAAAAACAACGATACCGGCAATGGTTAAACGACTGGTAGACATGGGAGCTCCTTCACGCGGAGGTCGAATCCTCCAGGAATATCCGCAGTGGCGTGTCTTCATACTATACTCGATTTATG
>JBGPQS010000223.1:0-2498 GCA_041489235.1 Thermodesulfovibrionia bacterium | reverse complement strand
GATTATCATAGCCAGGATATAGGCAATAGTTGATAATCCAAAGAAAAAAGAACTGTCCATCTATTTTTCTCCTTCCTGTTTTTTATTGAGAAGAGTGGTCATCTTCGTTATTTTTCTCTCGAATGCAGCCCTGTTTTTATTAGTAGTTGCTCCGATAATTACTTTTGTATTATTTTTCTCTTCAGCAATACTGACCCATAATTTTCTATGGCTCATAAAGAAGGCGATAAAAAGACCGATGGACATTGCAATACAGCCAAGATATACAATCCACACACCAGGGTCTTTTCTTACCTGAAGTCCGGTGTATTGAACTCCCCATAGATCTATGAATTCCACAATATGACCTTCTGGAAGATTTGCTGTTGTCGGATATCTCTTGAGTATCCATCCTGAATATTTTTCTTTTCCACCTTCTTTGAAGTCTATAAAAACAGCAGGATTATTCATCATCTCTGCATAGGTGAATGGTTTGCCTTGTTTGTCAAATGAAAGTGCAGGGCTGAAATCCCTTATGGTACCTTCCATCGTTGTACCGGGAATGATAAATTTATCACCAAGATTCAACTGTTTAATCTCCGGTACTCCGGAGTTAGGAGTTATCCTCAGGATAAATTTACCCTGAGCATTTGGCACCATACCATAACTTGCCTGGTAAAATGTGATGCCTTTATAAGGAAGCGGGGCATTTACTGCTATAGTCTCTTTCAACACTTCTTTTGTACCATCTATTACAGTGAGCCAGCTTTTATATTCCTTCGGTATGTCAGAATTTCCATAGAAATACACATCAAAATCGTCACATCTGATGGTGAACCCAAGCGGCTGTATCCCATATTTGTGCATCTTTGCCTTCAGAGTGTTTTCGTCCATGCCCAGTGTTGCAGATGAACTCGATATACTCCCTGAAGATGTCCAAATAGCATCCAATATTCTTTCTTTTTCATATTCTTCTGTTTGGGTCAGAGAGTTTGAATGTAAAAGGACTACAGAAGAACTCATTCCCTCAGGGAGTGGAAGGAATCCTTTGAATCCGAAAAAAATCCCTATGAGTGCACCGATTAATATGAGAAGTATGCTTACATGGGTTATGTAGACACCAAGCCTGGTGAAGCTCCCTTTTTGTGAACAGAATTGATAACCTTTATTCTCTATTGACTCAATAAACTTGAAACCTGCACCCTTTATCACACTTGTGATAAAATCTTTCACCTTATCAGGTTTTCCCTTTAATACAAGTTCTCTTTTTATTGAAACCTTTTCGAGGAGTTCTTCTGTGAGAGGAGTTATTGGTTCACTGACCATCTTCCATATTCTCGGAAGTCTGTCAATTGAACAGATGACAATATTCGCTGAAAAGAGAATTAACAAGGTTAAAAACCACCATGAATGATACATATCCATGAACCCGGATTTCTCGAATATGGTGTATATCGTTGGGGCAAGAGATTCGCCAAAGATTCGGGTGAGTATCTGGATATTTTTCGCAGGCTCTGCCCTCTGTTCTAAGATTGTTCCTACAATAGATGTGAGGGAAATAAGCGCAAAAATGATAATCGCAAATTTTATAGAAGCAAACAAATCCCAGATTTTATCAATAAATGTCTTATTTTTATCCTGTTCCAAGTTTAATTCCTTTGAAAATAAAGAATATCATACTATTTTCAGATAAGACAAGACATGGCTTCCGTTGACCCCTCCTCGCCTCCCCTTGCTAAGGGGAGGATAAGGTGGAGTTGCGGTGTTCCTACTGATATTTCAGAATTTTAGGCCTGTCTCTTTTTGCATTGACTATACAAAGAAATCCAAAGGGCTTATCGAATGGATTCCTTAATTGATGAGGTGATTGAGGTGCTATGTAGAGTGTATCCATAAAATTCATGTCATAGATTTTCTTGCCAGCAATGATTTTTCCTTTTCCTCTTACACATATGACAACATGCTCGTGTTTATGCGTCTCAAAACTACTATATCCACCAGGTTCAATCTCAAAATACCTCACGTGGAATTTTACTGTTTCCTTCTTATTGCCAATGAGAGTCTGTCTTACAATATTTGACCAACCTCTGTCACTCGATTTATATTTTTCTTGTTTTATTCCCTGCCATGTAAACTTACCTGTGTGTTTATAAAACTTGTTTTTTAGATATGTCTTTGTTACCCCGTGAGTTAAAAGTTCTGTCTTTCCCCAATCACAGGATAGTAAAATTGTTTTCTTTTTAGACATTTAAAGACCTCTGTACTGTTTTATTTAGTATGTCCCCAAAGGGTGTGAGATTATTCTGAGAGCGGTTTTGAATTCTGTTCCGACATGAAGTCGGAACAGAATTCACCTCGGAGTCTCCCGATCCCGATAGGTATCGGGGTCGGGAGACGAGAATGAGCGACAGAACAATCTCACACCATAAGCCTCTAATCAAAAACAAATAACACTTTTCAGAGAATCCCTTGCCTCTGCAGTCAATCTAAATGCCTCTGCAGTTTTCTCAATCGGAAAT
>JBGPQS010000222.1:0-2519 GCA_041489235.1 Thermodesulfovibrionia bacterium | reverse complement strand
GATAGCACCCTCCTGACGCATCCTCTCTATGCCAATAGTAAAATTCTCATGAGTTCGAGAAGAAACCGCATCGCTTACTACATGAACAACAAAGTGAGGTAATGCATGTAACGCCGTCTGTGCTATGCAAATATGGGTTTCAACGCCTGTGAGAATTAACTTTTTCCTCCCGATCTGACGTATCTGTTCTATGAATTCATTGCAAAAAAAACAACTAAACGCAGACTTTGCAATAAGGGGTACATCTGGTATCTCTTTTTTAATTTCTGAAACAGTAGAACCAAGTTTTTCCTGTTCTGTGAGAATAACCGGTAGTCCAATGATTTTTGAAAACTTAAGGAGGCGGACTATATTGTGAATTATTTGTCCCTTATTTTCGATAACAGGCATCAGTTTATCCTGGACATCAATCACAATGAGAACACTGTCCTCTCTCTCGAGCAAGCTTTTAGTACCAAGGTGTTTTTTAGTCACTGGTGAACTCCTCTCTATTTTCTATGTGTATTGTCCTTTTTAAAGCAATGATAGTAATAATTATAAATCACTATTTATCGAAGAAATATCTGTTTAAACTGCCGTCATTAGAGTATCCTCTTCTCTCCCAATAACCCCTGTATTCTTCATTGTCTGAGAGTTCAATTTTTGTTATCCATTTTATCCACTTATATCCCCATTTACTCTCTGCGACAAGCTGAAAAGGGAAGCCTCTTTCCGGTGGGAGAGGTAGGCCATTCATCTTATGAGCCATTATTATATCGTTATTCATTATGTAATTCAGTGGAAAAGATGTGGAATAACCGTCGTAAGCATGAAATATTATTATTTTTGCTTTGGGATCAGCTCCTGCTTCTTTTATTAAATCTCTTACAAGAATACCTTCCCATAGAATATTCACGCTCCAGCCTTCTACACAATGCAGTGTAACGACCTTTTTGTAATTTTGACGTTTGATTATTTCATCATAGATGTACTCTCCGGGATTGTTTACAAGTCCGGCTATCACAAGCCTGTAATTTTTTTTGTCTATATGCTGTGGACCCTTTATGGAATTTTCCCTGAAATCTTCTGTTGAGGAAAGCTTTTTGCCCTGGTATTCCTTAATTTCTACTGGTTTGAGTTCCTTTGCTTCGTTCTTCAAGACGTTATTTGTGGATATACCAAGCAGGAACAATATAAGAATGAAAAAGCTGACTCCAAAAATAATTCTTTTCATATAATCAATTTTATCATATTTAAACCTTCACCCACCATATATTTTCCTGCAGGAGTACCTACTGTAAGTGGCACGCATGATTTAAAACTATGGTTTCTCTGTGGTAATATAAAGTCACATTTTCCTTTAAGGAGGTATATGGCATATAAAGACCTCAGGGAGTTCATAAAAGTACTCGAAGAGAAAGGACTTCTTAAGCGTATAAAGGCTGAAGTTGACCCGGTTCTTGAGATCGCTGAGATAAACGATAGAGTGGTAAAGGAAGGCGGGCCTGCCATTCTATTTGAGAATCCAAAAGGTTCAAAAATTCCATGTGTTGTGAATCTTTTTGGCTCATATGAGCGTATGAAGCTTGCACTTGAGGTAAAAAGCTTTGATGAAATTGGCGCACGCATGTTTGAGTTCCTTGAACCTGAAATCCCAACGAACTTAATTGAAAAACTGAAAGCTCTCCCAAAATTAAAAAGGCTTGCTGACTTCCTTCCAAAATATGTAAGCTCAGGCCCCTGTAAAGAGGTGATAATCAAGGACAGTCCATCACTTGATATTTTTCCAATTCTCAAAACATGGCCTGATGATGGCGGGAAGTTCATCACTCTTCCGATGATCTTCACAAAAGACCCTGAGACAGGTATTCGCAATTGCGGGATGTATAGAATGCAGGTATATGACGGGAGAACCACGGGTATGCACTGGCATATGCATAAAGACGGGGCAAAACATTATAGAAACGCAGAAAGGCTGGGCAAAAGACTTGAAGTTGCTGTTGTGATTGGTTCGGACCCTGCAGTAATGTACTCGGCAACTGCTCCTTTACCTGAAGGAGTAGACGAGATGCTCCTTGCGGGTTTTTTAAGGAAATCACCTGTTGAATTGGTGAAATGTGAAACAATTGACCAGGAAGTTCCTGCAAATGCAGAGATTGTTCTTGAGGGATATTGTGAACCTCAGGAAAGAAAGATTGAAGGCCCATTTGGAGACCATACAGGTTATTATTCTTTAAAAGGTGAATTCCCTGTATTTCATATAACTTGTATCACTCATAGAAAAGATGCGATATACCCTGCAACAATTGTGGGAAAACCTCCAATGGAAGATTGTTATATCGCAAAGACGACAGAGAGGATTTTCCTGCCACTCATAAAAAAACAACTTCCCGAGATTGTTGATATAAACCTGCCTATTGAGGGTGTATTCCACAATATTGTAATCGTGTCAATTGATAAGCGTTACCCAGGACATGCGAGGCGCGTGATGTATGCCATCTGGGGCATGGGACAGATGAGTTTTACCAAGATGATTATTG
>JBGPQS010000221.1:0-2529 GCA_041489235.1 Thermodesulfovibrionia bacterium | reverse complement strand
TTTAAAAAGTGATGCAATTTTTTATTAAAAGTTATTTAGAAATAATTTGCAACAGATTTTTAGAGTCTTTTTAGTGTGATCTCCTCGATTGGAGGATTTTCTTAGCAGTGGTCCGTACAGCATCTGAAATGTTTCTATTTTTTTCAAGAATTGCAAGATCTCTTGTTTTTAGTTCATTCACAAACGTGACTGCAATGCCCGGTGGTGTTTTAGGATTTGTCACGATTGCAAGAGCTATTGGATATTTTTTCATCCAATCCCTCTTTTTTGATATTTTTCTCAATGCTTCTTCTGGCATAAAGCGCGACTTTGCCATTATTTCTACCTCAGTCTCTGTGAGTTTGGGGTTTTCAAGGAGAGTCAACAGTACCTCTTTATTCGGATCCTTTATCAGAATCGACCTTATTTCCCTACCGCCCATCCGTGCAAGGTGTCTTTTTTCTGTGACACCTAATCTCTGAATCCTGTGGAAAATGTTTTCTGCACGCATCTCGGGTGTTTTCCTGACCCTTGCGACTTCTGATGGGATTTTTACAGGGGCACTCAGATCTTTTAAAATCTGATGTCTTACCTCATCAGGTGTATCAGGGCTTTCAATAAGAATTCTGAGTATTTCAGGCCTATGAGTGTTTGCCTTTGCTATGTCGGCGAATATAGAAGGTTCGGATGTATCTTCAATGAGTATTTCTATTACTTCTCTGGATGCAAGTGAAAGATCTAATTCAAGGAGAAGTTTAGTCTCTTCCATATGATTCCTTCTTCAAATATAAAAAATATTCTCTATTGCCTTTCTGCCCAGAAATGGGTGATTGAAATATGCCTATGGTCCTGAGGCTGAGTTTTTCTAAATCTTTTCGTACATCTTCTACAGCCTTGAGCCTTTTTTCTTCTTCTCTCACGATGCCTCCTTTTCCGACCTCACCTTTTCCTACCTCAAACTGTGGTTTGACAAGTGCGAGCACCGTACCTTCTTCTTTAAGAAACTGCACGACTATAGGGATCACCTTTATTAATGATATAAATGAAACATCTACTGTAGCCATATCTATAGTGCTTTTTATGAGTTCTTCAAACGCTTGGCCACTGATTTTTGAACCTTCACCCCAGATTATTTTATCAAGGTATCTTATATTTGTTCTTTCCATCACTATGACCCTTGGGTCTTTTCTGAGAGACCATGCGAGCTGCCCATGGCCAACATCAATACAGTATACCTTCTTTGCACCATTTTTTAACAAACAGTCTGTGAAGCCACCTGTTGATGAACCGACATCCATAATAACCATATTATTTACATTAATGTGAAAAAATATTCTTGCTGCCTCAAGTTTGAGTCCTCCTCTGCTCACATAAGGCAGGTCTGTTTCTTTGAGTAGAATGTCTGACACGTGCTTCACAGAGGTACCTGCTTTGGTTACTTTTTGGCCATCGACAAAGACTTTCCCTTCCATGATGAGGGCCTTTGCAAATTCCCTGCTCTTTACAAGCCCTCTGTCAACAAGAATTTTATCTAATCTCTCTTTCAATGGATATACGTTGGCTCTTTGAGAAATGAAAGCACAGCCAGATAAATTCCTTCTTCGTCAAGACTGTATTTCTTTCTCAATTCACTTTGTTGACCTATCTCAATGAATTCATCAGGTATGCCGAGCCGCCTTACCCGAACATCATGGATTTCCATGTCATTCAGGAGTTCAACGACAGCGCTGCCAAAGCCACCTTCAAGGGCGTTCTCTTCTACGGTAATTACCTTTTTAAATTTAGAGGCTACAGACGAGAGAAGATTTCGGTCAAGTGGTTTTACGAATCTAGCATTGACAACCATTGCACTAACGCCTTCATTTTCAAGTCGTTCTGCAGCGGACAGGGATAGGGAAACAGTATTTCCTATTGCCAGTATTGCTATGTCCTCCCCGTCCTTAAGAACGTCAGACTCTCCGATAGAAAAAGTAACGTGTGATTCTCCAACAGATTCCGTATGACTTATGGCAGGAGAATGTATTTTCCCTCTTGGGAATCTTATGGCAGAAGGTCCACTATGGGTTAACGCAAGCTCAAGCATAGCTCTGAGTTCAACGCCATCCTTAGGTGCCATGACAACGATATTTGGTATATGTCTAAGATAGGATAGGTCATATAATCCGCTGTGGGTAGGGCCATCTTCTCCTACTATACCTGCCCTGTCAATAGCAAATACGACGTGGAGGTTCTGAAGACAAACATCATGGACTATCTCATCGTATGCCCTTTGAAGAAAGGTGGAATAAATTGCGACAACAGGTTTTAATCCCTGTGTTGCAAGCCCTGCTGCAAAGGTGACTGCATGTGGCTCTGCAATGCCGACATCATAGAATCTCTCAGGGTATTTTTCTGCAAAACGGACAAGGCCTGTACCTTCTTTCATCGCTGCTGTAATAGCAATTATTTTATTATCATGAGCTGCAAGGTCTGTGAGCGCATTACCAAAAGCCTTACTGTAGGTGAGACCATCTCCAATTACAGTAGTTCCTGTCTCGAGCCTGAAAGGAC
>JBGPQS010000220.1:0-2537 GCA_041489235.1 Thermodesulfovibrionia bacterium | reverse complement strand
TCATGACTATATTGCGAGAGATTCCAAATTCTACGCAAAAAAGGTATCATTTGAAATCGTCGAGAAATCCGAAAAGTTAAATATCTTTCCTGAGATTGGTACAAATGGAATACTCTCAAATCCCGATTCTTATCGGGACTTCTCAAGCATTCGAATCGTTACAGTAACACCAGATTATCCCTGTGTATTACTTCATCAGAGTACTTATACCCGAGTATCTTTTCGACTTCTGAGGTCTTCTTCCCTTTAATCTTTTCAATCTCTGAAAATGAATAGTTAGTCATACCTTTTGCAATACGGTTCCGTTTTGAGTCAAGACAGTAGACTGCATCGCCAATACCAAAATCACCTTCAACAAAGGTTATACCTGAAGGGAGAAGGCTTTTGCCGCCATGGATGAGAGCTTTTACTGCTCCGTCATCAACGACAATGCTTCCCTTAGCCCGACTGCTGTATGCAATCCATCCCTTTTTGAGAGACAGTTTTTCTTCTTTTGGTTTAAATAAAGTACCACTGTGTTTTCCTTTCATAAGTGAGCACAGAATACCATCCTTTCTCCCGGTGACGATATGGACTGTAATACCATGGTTCACTGCTTTCTTTGCAGCAAGGAGTTTTGAATACATACCACCTGTCCCCACAATGCTTCCTGCACCTTTAGCCCTTGCCTCAAGCTCAGGTGTTATCTCTTCAACATATTCAATAAGCTTTGTATCTGAAGAATATCTTGGATCCTCAGTATAGAGCCCCTCAACATCCGAAAGTATTATGAGCCTTTCTGCCTCAATAATACTTGCAACGAGAGAGGCAAGGTGGTCGTTGTCACCAAATTTAATCTCATCTGTTGCAACGGTATCGTTCTCATTAACAATAGGAATAACACCATAGGAAAGAAGTGTCGTGAGGGTATTTTTAGAGTTTATATACCTCATCCTGTCAGAGAAGTCATCTCTTGTGAGAAGCACCTGTGCAACCTTTCTATCAAATTCACTGAAACTCTTTTCATACGCCCACATGAGACTTGATTGTCCGATTGCTGCTGATGCTTGTTTCAGCTTTACATCTTTCGGTTTCTCCTTAAGACCGAGCTTCTTCATACCTGCTGCAATAGCGCCTGAGGAAACGACAACTACCTCAAATCCGAGTTTTGTGAGTCCAGCGATATCCTTGGCGATTGAATGAATGCGTCTGGTATCGAGGCCTTCTCTGGCATTAGTGAGTATGTTACTTCCTATCTTTACTACAAGTCTTTTCATTCTACTCCACCCGTTCCTTGCTCTTTTTTTCCACTTTGAGTGCAAGATAAGGAACCAGTTTTTTCACCCCTTGTCCTGTAAGTGCTGATATTGTAAAGAAATCAATGCTATTAATTTTACAGTATTGTTCAAGGCTGTCAAGTCTCTTTTTGTCAGCAACATCTGTCTTTGTTGCAGCAACAATCTGGTATTTCTCAAGGAGTGCAGAGCTGTATAATCTGAGTTCTCTGTTTATCTTCTCATAGTTTTCTACAGGGTCCCCCTCGGCCATGTATGAGACATCAATTAAATGCACGAGCACTGATGTACGTTCAACATGCCTGAGAAACTGGTAGCCAAGTCCTACGCCTTTATGGGCTCCCTCAATTAACCCCGGTATATCAGCAACAACAAAGCTTTTGAAATTACTGAGCTTTACCACTCCCAGGGTAGGAACAAGCGTCGTAAAAGGATAGTCAGCTATCTTTGGCTTGGCAGAAGTAATAACTGATATAAGTGTTGATTTTCCTGCATTCGGAAGTCCGATTAATCCGACATCGGCAAGGAGTTTTAATTCGAGTACTAACCATCTCTCCTCACCCCCTTCTCCAGGTTGTGCAAACCTTGGAGCCTGTCTGACAGATGTAGCAAAATGTGCGTTTCCCAGTCCGCCCCTTCCCCCTCTTGCAACAACTTGATACTTCCCTTCAGAATCAAAGTCTACCATTATCTCTTCGCTCTCTCTATCTTTAATCACAGTACCGACCGGAACATTTATTATCATATCTTCCCCGTCTTTACCGTGCATATTTTTACCCTTACCGTGTTCCCCACGCCTTGCTTTATGCTCTCGCTTGTATTTGAAATCTAACAGCGTGTTTAATTCACGTGTTGATTTAATAATTACATGCCCCCCTCTTCCTCCATCACCACCGTTAGGACCACCTCTTGGTACATACTTCTCCCTTCTGAAGCTCACGCATCCCCTTCCACCATCTCCAGCCTTTATATATATTTTTACATAGTCAATAAATTGCATGATGCCTTAGTTTACATCACTCATATGCTCTAAAGAAACAGTTAGGACATAGTATTTGAGCGGTTTCTTTTGCTGATAGTTCAGACAGGATGTCTGAACAGGCAAAAGCCTCGGAGATCCCGATAGCTATCGGGGTCGAGAATGAGCGAAGATGCCATATCCTGTCCCCAAATCTATAGTTTATGAATTATTTGGGTTAAATGACATTACTTATGAATCAATTCTTAGAGTTTTTAAATCCGTGAGTATTGCTTCTCTGATAG
>JBGPQS010000219.1:0-2540 GCA_041489235.1 Thermodesulfovibrionia bacterium | reverse complement strand
CTGATAACCCGTAACCTGAAACTGGTGATAAAGATTGCGAAACACTATATTGGAAAAGGTCTTCCTTTCCTCGATCTGATCCAGGAGGGAAATATAGGGCTTATGAAAGCTGTTGATAAATTTCGATATGAAAAGGGTTGTAAGTTCAGTATTTATGCAAAATGGTGGATACAACAGGCGATAACGAGGGCACTCATAAACCAGACACACACGATAAGGGTTCCCATGCATGTTATGGATTTTTACGGAAGGGTTACCAGGGCGTCACGTGAATTAACTCAACAGCTTGGGAGAGAACCAAGCTGTAAAGAGATTGCCCGAAAACTGGGATTTCTTGTAAAAAAAGTTGAAGACATTTTAGTGGTTTTACAAAAAACAATATCCCTTCATACGTCGACAACTGATGATGATTCGGAACTCGAAGAGATTATCGAAGACCATGATAGTCCTTCACCTTACATGTATGTAGAAAAAAATGAATTATGTGAAAAGATTTGCAGCGTCCTCAAAACACTCTCTCATAAAGAAGAAAGAGTAATAAAGTTAAGATTCGGAATAGGGGTTGACACAGACTTCACTCTCGCAGAGGTGGGGAAACAGTTCTCAATTACCCGGGAAGGGGTAAGGCAAATAGAAGAAAAGGCTTTAAAAAGACTCAGACACCCGAGCAGGCTCAAAGAATTAAAGTTTCTTGCAACTGTCTAAAGCCTTGGAGAGCCAACACTCGTGCCGAGCTTTTTCTCTAACTCCATCCTTTTTAATACAGCTCTTTTTATCTCTCCGCTTATCCACCCATGATCTGCACAACGATTGTTCTATGTCTTGCCCTATTGTCGAAATCTATAAAAACTATTTGCTGCCATGTGCCCAGAAAGAGTTTCTTATCAATTAATGGGATTGAAAGAGAGGGTTTCATTAAAGCTGCCCTGACATGGGAAAAACCATTTCCATCTCCCCAGCGTTTATCATGTTCATAAGGAACATTTGATGGCGCGATCTTCTCCAGAACACGCTGCAGATCTTTAATTACGCCGGGCTCATATTCAATTGTAGTGACCGTGCCTGTGGAACCTTTACAGAAGACAGTAACGAGACCGTTACCAATCCCTGACTTTTCTGCAATAGTTGTCACCTTTTCAGTAATGTCGATTGTGTCACTAAATCCTTTAGTGTTAATTTCAATAGTGTCTGAGAATAACATGGGTCATCCTCCTTGTTCTCTCTTATCTCAATATAGGTTACGTGTAATTGATTTATTTTACTTTTTCCTGATAATCATAACACTACATTTCATATAGGTTATTATAGAGTATGATGAATGGAAAGGATGGAAATTCAGGACATAAAGGCCACGTGAAAAAGAGTTCCTATCAGGTGATAAAAAAGAATAAGCTTTCGTCAGATGTGATAAGAACGTTTCAGAAAGTTATTTATACCTATTACAAAGCACATCGGCGCGCCTTTCCCTGGAGAAAGACACGAAACCCCTATCATATTCTTATCTCAGAAATTATGCTTCAGCAGACCCAGACTGACAGGGTTATTGAGAAGTACGAACAATTTATTACACAATTTAAGGATTTTTTCTCACTGGCTCAGATACCACTTCAAGAAATATTAAGGCAGTGGCAGGGAATGGGATATAACCGTCGTGCAGTTGCACTGAAAAATATTGCCCGGATTGTCGTTGAGCAATTTCAAGGACGGCTTCCCTCTTCAGTGGAAGTGTTAATGACACTTCCATGCATTGGAAGGGCTACAGCCTCAGCAATCACCGCATTTGCCTTTAATGCTCCAGCTGTTTTTATTGAAACAAATATAAGGACGGTATTTATACACTTCTTTTTTCAGGACAAACATACTGTAAAGGACTGCGAGATTCTTCCCTTTGTTGAGAAAACACTTGACACCTCAAATCCGCGGAAATGGTATTATGCACTTATGGATTACGGTGTAATGCTTAAGAAGCTCTATCCGGACCTGGGCAAAAGGAGTGGCCATTACAAGAAGCAGACACCATTTAAGGGTTCAAACAGGCAGGTGAGAGGGATGATTCTCAAGGCACTTACTGCTACGACAGATGCCTCTGAAAAGGAACTCATCCAAACACTTTATATGAGTGCAGAGCAGATCCGAAAGAATCTTATTCAGCTGGAAAAAGAGGGATTTATTAAAAGAACAAGGAAGCGATTTTTAATTGTGTAACATAGGTAAGATTTAACAGAAACTATCATCTACTTGAATTTGTTTTATAGTAGGATGCATAATTAAAGAATTAGGAGAGAAGGATTTTATATGTTAAGGTGCTTACTCAGAGCAAAGATACACATAGCAACGGTTACAGAGTCTAACCTGTCATATGAGGGAAGCATTACCATTGATGAGGTAATACTCAAAAAGGCAGGAATACTTCCCTATGAACAGGTAATGATAAGTAATCTTAATAATGGGGAGCGTTTTGAGACCTATGTGATACCGGGAAAGAAAGGCTCAGGAGAGATATGTCTGAATGGTCCTACTGCGAGAAAAGGTATCGTGGG
>JBGPQS010000218.1:0-2543 GCA_041489235.1 Thermodesulfovibrionia bacterium | reverse complement strand
ATCGCACTTCTTTTAGCCTTGACCGTTAGCCACTTATTGCGGTCAGGGAAATGAAGGGACGTTTTCAAAAGTCTTATTTCCCCTTAATAAAATAATCCATCAACTTATACCCTTCATCAAACTTCATTATATCCTTTCTTTCAAGAAGGGTCTCGTCAAAGGAAGCGCCCTTATTCTTTATTTTAAGACTGCTGTCAAATATGACAAATGGGACAGGGTCATCAGTATGTGTCCTGACTTCTATAGGTGTCGCATGGTCGGGCATGAGAAGTATCCTGTATTTCTCAAAAGATTTTATCCCATTCAGAACAGTCCCCACAACAAGCGCATCAAAATCCTCTATCGCCCTTATTTTATCCTTGTAGTTTCCTGAGTGACCTGCCTCATCAGGAGCCTCAACATGGATATAGACAAGGTCAACCTTCTTGAGAGCCTTGAGAGATGCTTCTGCTTTTCCCAGATAGTTCGTATCTAAATACCCTGTGATACCTGGTACTTTGAGTATTTCAAATCCAGCATATATGCCAAGACCTCTCGCAAGGTCAACTGCAGAGACAAGGGCACCATCAAGCGAATATTTCTTTTTAAAGGTTGGTATGTTCGGCTTTTTCCCCTGTCCCCATAGCCAGATGCTGTTTGCAGGTTTCTTCCCTGTTTTCGACCGCTCTTTGTTCACAGAATGGCTTTTGAGGATGCGTGTTGAACTGAGCATTAACTTTCGCAACACATCATCCCTATCCCCAACAGGCAGGTAGTCTGTGATTTCCTTGCCAATAATATCATGAGGTGGAATGCATTCAATATTTAGTGCACCACCAGACCAGACCATGAGATGTCTGTAACTCACTCCTGGATGGAAACTGATGAGCTCTGTGCCGAGTTCTTTATTAATGTCAGTAATGAGTTCTCTTGCCTCTTCTGTTGATATATGTCCGCTGCTGTAATCTTCCATAACAGCCTTTGTCTTCCCCGCACCAAATTTAAGGGTAACGAGATTACATCTATATGCGACGTCATCTTCTCTGAGTGTGACCCCTATACTTGCTGCTTCAAAAGGAGCTCTGCCTGAATAAAACTCCAGAGGGTTATAACCGAGGATGCTTAAATTTGCAACATCTGAGCCAGCATGGAAGCCCTGCGGTATGGTCCTCACCCTGCCTATTACTCCATTACGGGCAAGTTTATCCATATTTGGTGTGAATGCCTTCTGAAGTGGTGTTTTGTCTCCAAGTTCCTTTATTGGACAGTCTGCCATACCGTCACCAATGAGAACAACATATTTCATATAATTCCCTCTATTATCTTTTCAACAGCCTGTATCTCAGCCTTAACCTTAAGCGGCTCCTTTGATACTTTAAAAACAATATCAGGGTCCTTGAGACCGCTCCCGGTAAGTGTACAGACAACATTGTTACCATTTTTAAAATAGTTCTCTTTATACAATTTTATCACACCAGCAAGAGATGCTGCAGATGCAGGTTCACAAAAAATTCCTTCTGTAGAGGCAATGAGGCTGTAAGCATTAAGTATTTCACTGTCAGTTACAGAATCAATCCTGCCACCTGATTCATCCCTTGCATCAATTGCGCTTTTCCAGTTTGCAGGATTTCCAATCCTGATTGCTGTAGCAATGGTTTCAGGTTTTTTCACTGGTTTACCCTGCACAAGAGGTGCAGCACCTGCTGCCTGAAATCCAAGCATTATCGGCAGAGAAGTAATCTTTCCTGCCTTCTTATATTCTTTATATCCTTTCCAGTATGCCGTAATATTGCCTGCATTACCGACTGGAAGTGCATGATAGTAAGGCACAAAGCCGAGCTGGTCACAGACTTCAAAAGCTGCAGATTTCTGTCCTTCAAGCCTGAAAGGATTAATAGAATTTACCAGTGTAATAGGATATTTCTCCACAATAGTCTTCACTATATTCAGTGCCTGGTCAAAGTTCCCTTTTACTTGAATCACATGTGCTCCGTAAACAAGTGCCTGAGCAAGTTTCCCAAGTGCAATCTTCCCTTCGGGAATCAGAACTATTGCCTTGATGCCAGCTTTTGCAGCATAAGCTGATGCAGAAGCTGATGTATTCCCTGTTGATGCGCAGATGACAGCTTTTGAACCAGCCTCTATCGCCTTTGAAAGCGCAAGGGTCATTCCTCTGTCCTTAAAGGATCCTGTGGGATTTGCACCATCAAATTTAAAATAGATTTCAAGGTTGATACCTAACTTTTTCTTAAGATTCTCCGCCCTGAGAATAGGTGTGTTTCCCTCCTTCAAAGTCACAATTGGCGTCTTGTCATTTACAGGAAGAAATTCCCGATATTCCTCAATTATTCCGCGCCATGCCATTTTATCTTTTTACTATCTCCCTTTTTACTCAAACAATTAACGAGTAACAAATGATGTGTAACGATATACCTTCCAAGCTTCCAAGCCCCGGAACGTGCGATTCGTTACAGTTTTTACTCGACTATATCTCCTTCAATAAGTTCAACATTAATTCCCTGATCCCTGAGAGACTGAATCCCTTTTGCGAGGTTCTCCTCTGT
>JBGPQS010000217.1:0-2547 GCA_041489235.1 Thermodesulfovibrionia bacterium | reverse complement strand
AGGTCCGATAACAAATATACTCCTGGCAATCATCAGCATCCTCATACTCAAGTTACTCATTATTCCCATGTCAGTTTTACTTCCCGAGACTTTGAGCGCAACTGTACTGAAGCCTTTAGTAATGATATTCACCTCGAGTGTTATAATCAATGTAGTCCTCGCTGCATTTAATATGATACCAATCCCTCCTCTTGATGGTGGCAGGGTATTGACAGGTTTTCTTCCTTACAGGCAGGCTATTTCATTCAGCAAGATTGAGCCATTTGGTTTTTTTATAGTCTTAATTCTTATTGCAACAGGCATCGCAAACTACTTTGTTATGCCCCTTGTAAATCTCTTTTTATTTTTATTACAGATATTTTAGGGAGGGAGAGAGGGATGTCCAAAGAGAGAGTGTTAAGCGGCATGCAGGCAAGTGGCAAATTGCACCTTGGAAACCTGGTAGGAGCGCTCAGGAATTGGGTGCACCTTCAAGACAATTATGATTGTTATTATTTTGTCGCAGACTGGCATGCACTCACGACAGGGTATTCAGACCCTTCAACTATAAAGGAATCCACAAAAGATATTCTCATGAATTTCCTCGCAGCAGGTCTCGATCCGGAAAAATGCACTATATTCATTCAGTCGAGGATTCCACTCCATGCAGAGCTTCACCTGCTCCTCTCGATGATCACACCTCTCAGCTGGCTCGAAAGAGTTCCTACCTACAAAGAAAAACAGCAGGAACTCAAGGACAGGGACTTATCCACCTATGGATTTCTCGGTTATCCTCTCCTTCAGACAGCCGATATTATTATATACAGGGCAAAATATGTACCTGTGGGCATTGACCAGGTCCCACACCTTGAGATAAGCCGAGAAATTGCAAGACGCTTTAATTACCTGTATAAAGAAATCTTCCCTGAACCAGAGGCATTGCTCACAGAATTTCCAAAAGTGGTAGGTGTTGATGGAAGGAAGATGTCCAAGAGTTACGAGAATGCGATATATCTCTCTGATAGTCCAAAAGAAGTTGAGCAAAAAATACTGACAATGGTTACTGACCCTGCGAGGGTAAAAAGAACGGATGCCGGTAATCCTGATTTATCTCCTGTATATCAACTTCATAAGATTTTCTCCCCAAAGGAAGAGATTGAAGATGTTGCAAAGGGATGCGTCACCGCAGGCATCGGCTGTATTGACTGTAAAAAAATTCTCGTTAAAAATATCTTCAAAATAATGGAGCCAATCTGGGAAAAACGCAATGAGCTTCTCAATAACCCTGATCTGCTTTATGATATTGCCAACAAAGGCACTGAAAAGGCAAATAAGACTGCTGAAGAGACAATGAAGCTTGTAAGAGAAGCAATGGGTTTGTTATAATTAATTAGTTTTTCGAGAAGACCCAGTAAAGAGTTTTCAAATTGTCTTCTACAAGGCAAAAATGAAAGCGGGTAAGATATATGCATCATGCCTCTTGATTTTCTTCTTCTTGATCCTTGTCCATCCTTCTATCGCCTTTACCCAGTCTTTTCAGTGTATCCAGTGCCATACCAATAAAGAAAATCTCCAGGCTATTATCAAGTTAATTCCAAAAAAGCACAAATCTCTCGAGGCAGAAGGAACTGGCTGAGGGGGTACTGTGACTCCGTTGGAGTTATGGGAAAAAGTCTTAGTAAGACAGCAATTTCTGAAAACTTCCCATGGCCAGATTCCATGCGTACAGTGCCATGGAGGTAATCCCAATACCACCGATTTGAAAGAAGCGCATCAAGCCCTGTTGAGAGATCCCTCTTATCCAGATCCTGATAAGGCTTGTGGGCAATGCCATAAGGAAATTACTAAGAGAATCAAGACATCTCTGCATTATACTCTTTACCCTTTTGAGAGGATGGTGAGAATTCGAGCTAATAAGAATCCGGAGGTTTTTTCAAAGGTCAAGGCTGCGTTTCAGACACACTGCACTAAATGCCATGCGACCTGTGGATCTTGTCATGTAAGCCGTCCTGATTATGTAGAAGGCGGTTTTGTCAACGGCCACTTATTTAAAAAACAATCGGACATGGTCAATCAATGCACCGCCTGCCACGGAAGTCGGGTCGGTAACGAATATCTGGCCACATTGGAGAAGTCAGAACCAGACATTCACTGTGAGAAAAAGCGGATGGATTGCGTCAGTTGCCACAAGGCTGATGAGATACACGGCAACGGGAAAATTGAGCATAATGATAGATACGATGTCACCCGGAAGCATGTACGCTGTGAAAACTGTCATGCGAAGGTACTCAAAGATAATATTGAAGCCCATGTCACACATAGGCAGAAATTAGCCTGCCAGATATGTCATTCACAAGGGTATATTAATTGTGCTATCTGCCATGTAGGGAGGGATACTAATGGTTTGCCGTACTTTAAAAACCTGAAAGAGTGGCAGGGATTCAAAATAGCGCGGAACCCTGATCCTACGCCAAATCGTCCTTATTTGTATATTCTGGTTCGACGCGCACCAGCAAATCTCAATATCTTTGATTATTATGTTAAAAACGGTATGGACCCTGTGTACTT
>JBGPQS010000216.1:0-2583 GCA_041489235.1 Thermodesulfovibrionia bacterium | reverse complement strand
ATTATCATAGGAAGTGGTCTAATTCAATAAAGACAAATACCTTAAATGATTTATAGGGAAGCATCCAAAATTTAGGCCTGAGGATAGAAATTAGAGTGGGGGAGATGTCCTTGAAAGGACATCTCCTTAAAAACCACAATAAGCCTAAATTTTGGGTGCTAACAATTTACAGGAAAAGCTTTCTCAGTCAGCCTTAAGTAGATTATAATTAACTCAAATAATGCAGATCAGGAGGTATCATGAACTATCAGATAGGCAGGACTGGCCGGGTTGTTGTCGCGAGGTTTGAAGACAAGGAGGATATTCTTGGAAACATCTCTGATATTGCAAAAAAGGAGAATATAAAGGGTGCAGTATTTTTTCTTATTGGTGGACTGAGGCAGGGGAAGATTGTTGTCGGACCTGAAAGAGAAGAGATACCTCCTACACCAGTGTGGAAGGAATTGGGAGAAAGTCATGAGGTTTTAGGCATTGGTACTATATTCTGGCAGGGAGATGAGCCAAAGATTCATTTTCATGGTGCATTCGGGAAAAAGGATATGGTTAAGGTCGGCTGTCTCAGAGAGATATCAGAGACATTCCTTGTCCTTGAGGCTGTTATAATAGAGATAGAGGGAATTAGCGCTCAGAGGGAGTTTGACCCAGCTTCAGGGCTCACGCTTTTGAAGCTGTTGAAATAATAAGATGATTAAGATAAAAATAGTATCATATCATAATAAATAATTGCTGATGTTAACGAGATACTTATGTTAACGTTTACGTTTTAGAAGAAATAATTTATTTACAAGTATAAAAAAACCATCCATGACTATTCGTGAGCAGACAGAAGAGATAGAAAGGAAAACCCTTCATCCAAAGGCGCGCCTGAGTTCTCAGAGCAAAGGCAGATTGAAGCCTGAGAAGGAAGGTGAGATAAGGACTTGCTTCCAGAGAGATAGAGACAGAATCATCTATTCAAAATCATTCAGACGGTTGAAGCACAAGACACAGGTATTTCTTGCGCCAAAGGGTGACCATTATAGGACACGGCTCACCCATGTGCTTGAGGTATCACAGATAGCAAGGACAATAGCAAGGGCATTGAGACTAAATGAGGATTTAACAGAAGCTATTGCTTTGGGTCATGACTTGGGTCATACACCCTTTGGACATGCTGGCGAGGCATTGTTAAGGGAGATACATCCTGGTGGATTTGACCATTATAAGCAGAGCCTCCGGGTAATAGATTTCCTTGAGCAGAACGGAAAGGGATTAAATCTTACCCATGAGGTAAGAAATGGAATAGTGAAGCACTCAAAGGGCAAGGGCTTGATTATCCCTGAGAAGAAGAGTGAAAGAGCAGACACACTCGAAGGTCAGGTAGTGCGTGTCTCTGATATTATCGCCTATGTGAACCATGACCTCGATGATGCATTGAGGGCAGAGGTGATTAAGAAATCAGATATCCCGAAGGGGATCATTAAAGTCCTCGGCGATACGCATTCTCAAAGGATAGATACAATGGTTAAAGACCTCATCTATCGCTCTAAAGAAAAAGACCTCGAGGAACTTTGTATGAGTGACAACGTATCGTCTGCAATACATTTGCTCAGGGATTTTCTCTATGAGCAGGTATACGAAAGCGATAAAATAAAAAAGGAATTTCAAAAGGCAAAAAAGATTTTGCGTGATCTCTATGACTATTACCTTGACCATGTGGAAGAAATATTTGTTGACATTCCAAAAGAAGAAAAAATTAACAAACTCGGAATCGAGTCGTACCGACACCATGTGGTATGCGACTTTATCGCAGGGATGACAGACAGATTTGCACTCATGACCTATGAAAGGCTTTTCATGCCTCAACAATGGACAGTGCTTTGATTCCGGTCATGATTAGAAAACATAGAATAACCGTCTTTAATTGACGAGACATAATTAGTGTCATGTCCCATAAAAAACTATACCACTATGGTCATTCCTGCCCCGTATAATGGTACGGGATAAACTCCAGCAGGAATCCAGACAAACAAAGACTGGATGCCGTATCAAGTACGGCATGACAAGACAAAAAAATGCAAAGAAGTATTACAGACACCACACTACAAAGAGCGAAGATAATTTTTGATAGTATCATGACATTAACAAACGAAAACGATAAAATAGAAGGATAGGGGGGTTGGAATAATGGATTTCTCAACGAATGATACGGGATCCAAGGATAAATGGATTATTGAAACGGTGGAGAAAGGGTATGTTGGCGAATATGCATCCCTTGTTCTTGAGTCAAAAGAGAAGGTTCATATAGCCTACTATGATTATTTCAATGGCGATCTAAAACATGCAAGAAGCGGATCCAATGGCTGGATTATAGAAAAGGTAGATCAGGAAGGAACTGTAGGTCAATTTCTATCATTAGCAAAAGGTGAAGGAGGAAAAATTTATATCAGCTATAGGGATCAGGGGAAAAATCAGTTAAAAATGGCAGCATTTGATGGAAGCAGATGGACAATTGAAGTAGTAGATAACGAGCCATTCGCAAGTATTGATACCTCAATATTTGTTGATAGTCTGGAAAGGGTCTATATCAGCTATTATAATTTT
>JBGPQS010000215.1:0-2587 GCA_041489235.1 Thermodesulfovibrionia bacterium | reverse complement strand
GTAGAACCTGACGAGGATGTTTATGTTGCTTATTGTCCTGAATTACCGGGCTGCGTAACATACGGCAAAACAGAGGAAGAAGCACGTAAAAATATTATGGAGGCTATAGAACTCTATTTAAGGCCTTCAAAAGAAGATCTGTCAGAGGATGCAAAGGTTTTTGAGGTTGCTGTCTGATGGGAAAAAGGGCGAAATAATAAGACCAAAGACATTCAAGAAAATTCTTGAAGGCGCTGGATTGACGGTTGATGATTTTATAAAAATTAGGATGAAGCTTTGAAAGTTAAAAGAATAGTGAATATAAAAAACTATCTAAAAGAAAAACGTGAATTAATTGACTCATACCTGGAGTCTTGTTTCAATGTCCCTTCTAAACCCCGTGTGCTTCATGAGGCAATGAAATATTCGCTTTTAGCAGGTGGAAAGAGAATCCGCCCAATACTAGCACTTGCATCATACGAGGCATGTAGCGGAAAGGCCAATGATATTATTCCCTATGCTGCTGCTCTTGAGCTTATACACACATATTCCCTTATTCACGATGACCTGCCTGCAATGGACAATGATGACCTGAGGCGAGGAAAACCAACAAGCCACAAAGTTTTTGGAGAAGCAATAGCAATACTTGCAGGCGATGCGCTTCTTACAGAGGCATTTTCTATGCTAACGCATACAAATCCCCCCTTCCCCCCTTTGCTAAAGGGGGGCGTGGGGAGATTATTAATTCCTCACACCACAATTCTCAAGGTTATCCATGAGGTTGCCGTGGCAGCAGGTGCTCATGGCATGGTTGCAGGTCAGGTTCAGGACATACTTTCAGAAAACTCAAAACCTGATAGAGATACACTTGCCTTCATACACCTTCACAAAACTGCTGCACTTATCACCGCATCTGTCAGGATCGGACCAATACTTGCTGACAGCGATAAAGATGCTTTAATGGCTTTGACAAAATACGGCGAAAACATAGGACTTGCCTTTCAGATTGTTGATGATATACTGAATATCGAAGGAAATGCAAAGGAACTCGGTAAACCTGCAGGTTCGGATGAGAAGAAGAAGAAGATGACTTATCCTGTGTTTTTCGGTGTTGAGAATTCACGACAAAAAGCAGAAGACTTAATTTCAAATGCAATAGATGTACTTAAGATATTTTCTTCTGAAGCAGAACCATTAAGAGAAATTGCCCGCTATCTCATAAAAAGGAGAGTTTGATGTATCTTGAATCGATCAAATCACCGTCAGATTTAAAAAATCTCTCTGTATCACAACTCAAAGAACTCGCAAAAGAACTGAGAGAGACAATAGTTGAAACGGTCTCGAGAAATGGTGGTCATCTATCCTCAAACCTCGGGGTAGTGGAACTGACAATCGCCCTTCATTGCGTATTCAATTCTCCGGCAGACAAAATAATATGGGATGTTGGTCATCAATCCTATTCCCACAAAATTCTTACAGGAAGATATGAAAAGTTTTCAACTTTGAGAAAATATAAAGGTATTTCCGGCTTTCCCAAGAGACAGGAAAGTGAGCATGATGCCTTCGGTACAGGACATAGTTCTACATCAATCTCAGCAGCCCTTGGAATAATTGAGGGGAGAGATAAAAATAAAGAGGATTTTAAAGTTATCGCTGTTATCGGCGATGGAGCAATGACATCTGGACTTGCGTTTGAGGGGTTAAACAATGCGGGCCATCTTAAAAAAGACCTCATTGTCATTCTCAATGACAATGAGATGTCCATTTCAAAAAATGTTGGTGCCCTCTCTGCATACCTCAACAGAATCCTTACCGGTGAGTTCTTTCAGAAATTCAAAAAAGAGACCAGATCTTTTCTCGAAAGCATACCAAAATTAGGGGTACCTGCTGCAAAGATAGCACAGAAAACAGAGGAGATGCTTAAGGGACTTTTTCTTCCTGGAGTTATCTTTGAAGAACTCGGATTTAATTATTTCGGTCCTATAGACGGCCACAATATTGAGCTTTTAATCGAGACATTAAAGAGAATAAAAACAGCATCATCACCTACACTCATACATATCATCACAAAGAAAGGCAAAGGCTACGAATTTTCAGAGAAAAACCCTTCTCTGTTTCATGGAATCGGCCCTTTCAGGCTCGAGACAGGAACTCCTGTAATTGGAGACAGTCTCACCTACAGTGAGGTTTTTGGAAAAACCCTGACAGAACTTGCGGATCATGATAATAAAATAATTGCTATCTCAGCAGCGATGAAAGAAGGCACTGGCCTTGTCCGTTTCGCAGAAAGACACCCTGATAGATTTTACGATGTGGGCATTGCTGAACCTCATGCAGTAACTTTCGCAGCAGGGCTTGCAACGCAGGGATTAAAACCTGTCGTTGCAATATATTCTACCTTTCTTCAAAGGGCATACGATGAGATAGTCCACGATGTCTGCCTTCAGAACCTCCACGTCGTATTCGCCATTGACAGGGCAGGCATAGTAGGCGAAGACGGCCCTACCCACAGCGGGTTATTTGACCTATCCTATCTTAGACATATACCAAATATCGTTGTCATGGCACCTAAGGATGGCGTTGAACTCAGAGCTATGCTTGAGCTTGC
>JBGPQS010000214.1:0-2588 GCA_041489235.1 Thermodesulfovibrionia bacterium | reverse complement strand
TGCCAGCTGAGCTACGGTGGCTTTATAAAATCCCCTGGTAATTGAAAGAACAGAAAAAGGCAACACTAACCCCTTTTCATTAGAACTTGAATTAAACAACGTATATTATAAAAAGGTCAATGGTAATATTTCAAGTATAATTTTAAATATTGCCATTTTTCTAACTTTTATCAATTTTTTTTGATTCTTTGTCTCAATATCTCGAAAGCCAATATTCCTGTGGCAACAGAGACATTGAGGGAGTTTATTTTGCCATGCATAGGAATGCTGACCAGAATGTCACATTGATCACTGACTGTTTTCCTCAACCCTTTACCCTCAGAACCGATCACGAGGGCCAAAGGTTCTGTGAAAGGAGCATCCCAAATTGTGTCCCTTGCATTTGCTTCTGCTCCTATTATAGTTATCCCCCTCTTCTTCATTGCGTGAAAAGCATGCTTGATATTTGCTACGATAGAGACAGGGATGTACTCAACAGCGCCTGCAGAAACCTTTGATACCCCGGAACCGAGTGTAGCAGACCTGTGTGATTGTATGACAATCCCATGTACACCAGCAGCATCTGCTACCCTTAATATTGCACCAAGGTTTCTTGGGTCTTCAATACAGTCAAGAATTACGAACAGCGCAGGTTCGTTTTTTCTGAAAGGTATATCAATTAAATCTTCAAGATCGATATAGTCTTTTGGTGAAGCCTCTGCTGCGATTCCCTGGTGTCCCTTCCTGAAAGTACTGTCAAAAAAAACAGGATCTGCGAATTCAACAGATATATGTCTGCTTTCTGCCTCTTTCCTGACTTCAAACACCTTATCATGTCTGGCTGTCGAAATAACGATACGTTTAATAATTCTCCCTGCTCTTATTGCTTCCATCACAGGGTTCAAACCGTAAATCCACTCGCTATCCGACCTTGACTTTCCAGTCAGTCCGGTCTTTTTTGTCTTCAAGGATAATGCCTTTTTCTTCGAGTTCTTTCCTGATAGCATCAGCATAGCTCCAGTCTTTTTTCTGTCTTGCATCCTGACGTTCTCTGATCTTCTCCAGAATATCCTGTTCAGAAAGCCCGATCTTTTTTATCTCCATCAATGAAAGGTACCACTCATGGGGGGATCTATCGAATATATTGAGAACACTCCCGGCTTCTGAAAGCAACTCTTTTGTCATTAATAAAAGTTCTCTGTCTTTTGTTCCCGAGGGTTTATGATCGAGAAATCTGTTTGCCTCCCGGATGATCTCAAATATATGTCCAAGCGCAAGGGCAGTATTAAAATCATCATCCATTGCCTCCCCGAATCTGTCTCTGAAAGAAAAAAGGAGGTCTTTGAAGATCTTCCCGCTATTTGAAAAGTCATTCTTAACGTTATAATCCTTTTCGAGAAAATCGTTTATCCTCATAATTGTAGAGTAATATCTGTCTATCGAGGTCTCTGCCTCGTGTAATTGTTCATCAGAAAACTCTATCGGACTCCTGTAATGAGTGGAGAGGAGGAAAAGCCTGATTACTTCCGGATCAAATGTATCGAGGACTTCTCTTATTGTAAAGAAGTTGCCGAGTGATTTTGACATCTTTTCTTTGTCGATAGTAATAAAGCCGTTATGAACCCAGAACCTTGCAAAAGGTTTCCCGGTAAATGCCTCTGACTGAGCTATCTCATTTTCATGATGGGGGAAGAGTAAATCAGCGCCACCTCCATGAATATCAAAACTTTCTCCGAGATGCTTCAGAGACATGGCAGAGCATTCAATATGCCAGCCCGGCCTTCCCAATCCCCATGGACTTTCCCAGAATGGCTCGCCTTCTTTTGATTTTTTCCATAAAGCAAAATCTAACGGGTTCTTTTTCCGTTCATCAATTTCAACCCTTGCTCCGGCTATCATTTCTTCAGGATCCCTCTTTGATAATTTCCCATATCCTGAAAATGTATCAACGGCAAAATAGACACTGCCGTCAGCTTCATAAGCAAACCCTTTTTCAACAAGTCCTTTGACGATATCTATCATCTCTTTAATATATTCTGTTGCCTTTGGCTCTACATCAGCCCGTCCAACGCCCAGTCTGTCCATATCCCTGTAATATTCATCTGTATATTTTCTGGCAACTGTATCCCATGTAATACCTTCCTGGTTTGCCCTGTTGATTATCTTGTCGTCTATATCAGTGAAATTCCTTATATACGTCACATGAAAACCCTTATGTTTCAGATATCTCCTTATGACATCGAATACAATAGCACTCCGTGCATGACCTATATGGCAGTAGTCGTATACCGTTACCCCGCATGCGTATATCCTGACTTTATCCGCCACTAAAGGGATGAATTCCTCTTTTTCTCTGCTGAGTGTGTTATAAATCTTCATCTTATATCTATCCCATATGAATTTTTTGTATAGAGATTATACAACACTTGATGGTTCGATACCGAAAAGTCTTTTTAGAATTCTCAGAATAGCTTATGAATAACCTGAAAGAAATTTTTTTCAATACAATTCTTATTGCTTATGAGTCATTAATGCATAGAGAGTATTACAGTAATCTGCGTAGATATTATGAGGATCAAGCGAAAGCGATTTTTTTATAAGGTAAAGAG
>JBGPQS010000213.1:0-2606 GCA_041489235.1 Thermodesulfovibrionia bacterium | reverse complement strand
GGAGGCGGGTAAATAGTGCAAAAACTGTTCAAAGTTCGAGGTTCAACGTTCAAAGTCGTCATTTACTGCGTACTTTTTGCTGCGTGCTGCCTGCTGTCAAGCTGTGCAACGACGAGTGATGTGGGGATGCTCAGAAATGATATGAGTGCATTGAGAAAGGACAATTCTGAAATCAAAAAAGATATGAGTAACTTAAAAGAAAAAACAGCTTATACCGTTAAAGAAGATTCCCTGAATGCGATTAGGGAAAGTCAGGCAGAGACGCATTCAAGACTGTTAGTGATATCAAAGGACCTTCAGGTATTGACCGGCAGATTTGATGAAAACAGATACTCTTCAGAAAAGGCTTTGAAAAGTTCAGCGTCTGAGATAGATCTCTTAAAGGCGCAGATCACTGCTATTGAAGGCCAGATAAAAGACATCAGGGACAGATTGAATATCACAGAAAGCCCAAAGCAGCAGAAAGAACCCTTAAAAGAACAACCCAAGGGAACTGAAAAGAAGGGTGAAGAACCTAAAAAGGAAACTCAACAGCAACAAGCAGAGATAACGGACAAGACAAAGGCATATGAGGCAGCATACAATGCATTCAAGAATAAGAAATATAAAGAGTCAAGGGAAAAATTTGAGTCATTCATTAAAAAGTTTCCTAAAGACGACCTTACTGATAATGCACAGTTCTGGATCGGAGAGACATACTATAATGAGAAAGATTTTGAAGGAGCAATTCTCGCCTATGAGACATTGCTGAAGAAATATCCAAACAGTGAAAAGGTCCCCGGTGCACTGTTAAAACAGGGTATTTCATTTATTGAGATAGGTGATAGAAAAACAGGAAAGACAATACTTGAGAAACTCAGGGAACGCTACCCTGACTCAAAAGAGGCAGGTCTTGCCAAGAAAAAGATAGAGGAGCTTGAGAAGAAGACCTCAACAAAGAAAAAATGAACAGCCTCAAGGATAATTATCAGCGCACTATTGACTACCTGAGAATATCAATCACTGACAGGTGCAACTTGCGGTGTATTTATTGTATGCCTTCTGAGGGTGTCATTCCAATAGAGTACAAAGAGATTCTCCGTTTTGAAGAGATAGTGAGGGTTGCAAAGATTGCTACTGGAATTGGCGTAAGGAAAATACGCATTACTGGTGGAGAACCCCTCGTGAGAAAAAATGTTACCTATCTCATCAAAGAAATAAAAAATGTAGAAGGCATAGAAGATCTGAGCCTGACCACAAATGGAGTTCTCCTTTCAAAATATGCAGAAGAACTCGTCGATGCAGGTCTGGACAGGGTAAATATAAGTCTTGATTCATGCCGTCCGGATAGATACAAAGAAATAACACGAGGTGGAGATATCAGCGTTGTCATGAGCGGTATAGCAGCCGCTGAAATGGCAGGTCTGAAGCCAATAAAGATAAATATAGTCCCTATCCGGGGTTTTAATGATAATGAGATAGTAGATTTTGCGAGAATAACACTCGAGGCTCCCTATCAGATCAGGTTCATAGAGTTCATGCCGTTTGGCACAGAAACTATATGGGGTCCTGAAAAATATATACCTGCAGATGAAATTAAATCTATTGTTGAAAGTATAGGTCTGCTTACACCTGTAACGTTAAGAAAATCAGGGCCTGCACGATATTTCAGATTTGATGGTGCTCCTGGTGTAGTAGGTTTCATCAGTCCTCTCAGTCATCATTTCTGCAATGACTGCAATCGCCTGCGATTAACTGCTGATGGGAAGATAAGACCCTGCCTTTTCTCAGAGACTGAGATAGATTTGAAATCTGCCCTCCGTGGTGGTGCATCTGATAGTGAAATTGAACGCCTCATTAAACTCTCGATCGAAGTAAAACCCGAAGGCCATAACATAAGAGTGAAGAATCTTACACCCGGGACAGAGGTTAAGTTAAGAGAAGGTTGCAGATGGCAGATGTCGAAGATCGGTGGCTAAAAATACTATTGGAATCTGATTCTTTCGATAGCCATAGCCCCAAGGCGGGCAATGGTATCTAATACCACTTGATTCTCAGGGTTCTTTATTTGTTCGCTTTTTTCAAAAATGAATCCCATTACACCTATTATGTTCTCTGCAGTCATCATGGGTAAATAAAAGGCTTTGGTCTGAGGAAATGTAATAGTACCTTGTCCAGCTGGTTGTTTGTTTATTAAAACCCAGGAAGCAATTCCAAGTACATTTGGATTTATCTCAAAACCCGTAGTCTTTGCTTTAACTGAGAGCGCATTATCTATAGGAAGAAAGATCGTTATTTCACATGGGAATATCTGTCTGATATGACGGATAAGAATAGAGAGAATTTGGTCCATTGTATGGGCAGTTACCAAATCCCTGCTCAACCCGTAGAGCGCTATGCTCTTTGACTCACTCTTTCTGAGCTGCTCAACTTTGTTCCGCAGACGAGATGCAAGGTTGCCTATTACCACAACAACAGTGATATAGATAATAAATGAAAGAAAGTATTCCACATCAGAGACTGAAAAACTGAAATAGGGCTGTACAAACAAATAATCAAAAAGCACAATACTTAATATTGCTGCAACAATAGATGGCCCTTTTCCCAGATAAAGGGCACTTAAGGTT
>JBGPQS010000212.1:0-2624 GCA_041489235.1 Thermodesulfovibrionia bacterium | reverse complement strand
CAGATATAGTTTGGAAAAAGGTCAATAATTTTATTGCTTATCTGAATAAGTAGTCTAATTAGTTTTATTAGGTTAATTGGTTAAAATGGCTGGTTATTATTATTTAAACTGATAAGACAAATAAAACTAACAAAACAAGTTAGACTGAAGTTACATGAAAAGACTTTCTGGGATTGTATTATAATAAATATAGTTATCAGTCTTTTGCAGCATTAAGGAGGTAATAAGATGGGTATCAGAACAGTGGGACGGTACATTGTGACTGATCCAAAGCTTTGTCATGGACAGCCAGTTTTCAGAGGTACACGCATTTTGGTTGCTGATGTGCTTGAACAAGTAACCAGTGGTATGGCCTGGGAGGCAATTATTGAAGAATGGCGTGGAGCATTAACAAAAGATGCAATTGCTGAAGCTGTTATGTTGGCGAGTAAAGCCCTTGTTTCACATGCACCTGAACTCGCTGTAGCTGGTTCATGAACATTTTGGATGAAAATATTCCCGAAAGCCAAAGACAGCTTTTACGTTCCTGGAAAATTAAGACTAAGCAGATCGGACATGAAATAGGCCGTCAGGGAATGAAAGATGATGAAATTATACCCTTCCTTCATAAACTCCGCTCCGCAAATTTCTTTACTCGTGATTTAGGTTTCTTCAGGCGTCAGCTTTGTCATTCTCACTACTGTCTGATTATTTTAGATGTAGGTCAATATGAGGTGGCGAGTTTTATTAAACGTTTTCTTCAGCATCCTAAGTTCAATACCAGAACAAAGCGAATGAGTAAGATCGTCCGTGTAACCCATATCGGAATGCATGTATGGCATCTCAATGCTGAAAAAGAAGAAGAGATAAGATGGTACATTCAATGAAAATATTTGCGCAAAATCGGTGAAATGGGAAATGGGTGAAAATTATAATCAATAGTTTCATTAGTTTTATTGGTTTAATTTGTTTGAATTTTAAAACTTTAAAAGTTGGAAGGTTAAGAAGTTGGATTATTGGTGATAGGTGATGGGTGAGTCGGTAAAAAGGTGAATGGGTGAATGGGTATTTTTCTAATTTATTGGCTTCCTGTATTTGTCTGGATGGCGTTTCTCTTTCCAGTGAATGATTCCTTGAGTTTTAACAGCACCTCTTCTTTTTTAATGCCTATTTTAACATGGCTTCTGCCTCATGCCAGTCAGTCAACCATAACTGCGTTACATGCCTTTATTCGTAAATGTGCACATTTTGGCGGATATGCCATTCTCGCCTTCCTCTTATTTCGCAGTTTCCGGGCAACAGAGAAGAAAATCTGGAAGGTTAAATGGGTTATGTACTCAGGGATCCTCGCGATAAGCTATGCAATTCTTGACGAATTCCTTCAGACCTTTATTTCATCGAGGACAGGTTCAATCTTTGACTGCCTTATCGATTCAGCAGGAGTTGTGTTTGCGCTGATGATCGTGAGTCGGAAGAAGAGATTAAGAGACTGAGATGAACTTCTTTAAAACTTAATAATTTGATTAATAAGACACGTGATTTCAAACAGTCTTCATAAGTCTCAATGTATCTTAAATAAGGAGGGGAGTATATGGTGAGCGAAAAAAAGAAATATGGCATGGGGTGGATACCTGATTATCCTGATTTCAGGGATTATACAGAAGATACCGGAAAGGTCAAAGAAGTCCTTGAGCCTACAGGGTTGCTGAAGGTAAAGAGCCTGCCGGTATCTGTTGACCTGAGACAATGGTGCTCACCTGTGGAGAATCAAGGAGGGCTTGGTTCATGCACTGCCCATGCCGGCGTAGGAATTATTGAATATTATGAGAGGAAATCTTTTGGAAGACATACCGATGCGTCGCGGCTTTTTCTCTATAAAGTTACCCGCAATCTGATGAAGGTGAAAGGTGATACAGGAGCATATCTCAGGAGAACAATTGGAGCAATGGTGCTCTTCGGTGTCCCGCCTGAGGGATACTGGCCCTATACAGATGATGAAAAGGAATTCGACAAAGAACCACCTGCCTTTCTTTATGCCTTTGCCCAGAACTATCAGACGATTACATACTATAGACATGATCCACCGGGTTCATCAGCGAGCAACGTATTGAGGAAAGTAAAGCTCTATCTTTCTAAAGGACATCCGGCGATGTTCGGATTTACTGTCTATAATTCTATCGAACAGGCAGAAAAGACAGGAATAATTCCTTTCCCGTCACCTAAAGAGAGAATAGAGGGTGGACATGCAGTTGTTGTAGTAGGCTATGACGATAAAATGAAAATTGAGAACAACTATGGGAAGATAGAAACAACAGGAGCTCTTCTCATCAGAAATTCTTGGAGTGAGGAATGGGGAGAGAGTGGTTATGGATGGCTTCCCTATGAATATGTCCTGAAAGGGCTTACAGAGGATTTCTGGTCTATCCTGAAAAAAGAGTGGATTGATACAGGGCAATTCAGTGAGTGAAAACGGGAAGATAGTAAGGTTGGGAGATAGAGAGTAGTGACATTTAAAGTATATCTTTTATAAGGAAGCATCCAAAAATTTAGGCTTATTGTGGTTTTTGAGGAGATGTCCTTTCACTTCCTGAACGAAAATTTTGACCCTTCTAAGACTCGAACGCTCGAATTTGCAAACTCGGCCT
>JBGPQS010000211.1:0-2647 GCA_041489235.1 Thermodesulfovibrionia bacterium | reverse complement strand
GTGAGTTCTTGAAATATAAATCAACTCTAACCGAGCCTCTCTGAGTAAGCCAAGGTCAAAGAGTGCTTCAACACGGTCAGATTTATTTGATGGAGAAGAAGGTGCTTTTGCCGTATTTGAAGACCCAAAAGATTTCCGGATTTCATTGGTACCGGACTGCTCGAGAGATCCTTTTGTCTTCACATAGGACATGATGCTGTAGAAGTCGTTATTTTTTTTCATCAGTGTACTATAAAGAGCGAGGCTATCCTCGCCAGCTGCCTCAAGGCTGCGTGCTTTCCAGTAGAGATATCTTGTGTCATTTGAACTGTTGTAGAGTTTTGTAAAAACATCGGTCGCTTTCTTATATTCTCCTGTGAGGAAGTAAGTCCATCCAATTCCCCATAAGGCATTTTCAGTCTCTGAAGAAAAGAGTTCGATAACACCCTGATACGTTCTTATAGCCTCATCAATTTTTCCGTCCCTTCTCATATCAGCAGCAACTGTCACAAGGATGGGACCAGCTCTTTTGTCCCCTGTTGTGAGGAGTTCGCTCAATGCGGAATCGAATGCTTCTTTTTCTCCTGCGCGGTAGAGCGATCGCACCTTCCAGTATTTTTCATTGGCCTTTTCATAAATTTCTGCAGCTTCACGATATTTTTTCTGTCTGAAAAGTGAAAGGCCGATGCCTTTCAGAATTTCATTTATCAGTCTCCCATCATCCTTACTCATTGCAGACCTCAGAGAAGATTCCGCTTTTTTGAATTCCATTACCTTCATAAGGTTTGATGCCCGTTCGATAAGGTCTTCTGCACTCATATCAGATGAGACCAATTCACTATACGCCATGTCAGAAAAGGATCCTGCTCCAATATAAATTTCCTTAAAGAGCGATTTTGCTCTGTCTGTGGTGCCCTTTTTCTTGAGCCATTGCGCATACATATACTTAATCTCAGTATCGTCAGGGTAGTCCTTTATATAGGATGTAAACAACTGCTGAATGGTTTCTTCACTGACTTCTTCAGCTTCTTTAATCTCGTGAATACGTGCCTTTTTTCTGAGAGGTGATTGTGGATATTTATGGAAGAGAGTCCGAATGGTCTTCAGGGATCCCGCATGGTTTCCTGTTTCGTGATACGCATCAGAGAGCCAGAATAACGCATAATCACCTAATAGGGGATATTCTTTTTCCGCAGCAGTTAAACTGGATATGGCATCTTCATATTTTTTATTTTCTAGTTCATTATTGCCTTTCTTTAGATATGCCTTGCCATCGATCTCTTCACTATAACCAGTTGAATAAGTAACAAAGATGAGCAAGAGAAACACAAAGAGAACCTTCATAAATATATCATAGCGAAAATAGTGTTTTTCGGCAATATACGTGGAAAGTTCACTTTGAAGTGTCGTATAAAAATCTTCACCAACCTTTCCTGCTCATGATACTAACGATAGAATATTTTACTGCCACTGTGTTATATTTTTCCATGATACGAGACCTCAGATTTCATGGGAGTATTGGTCCTGTCGAGTATTTTGCCTTTGTCGGTGGAGTCAGCGAATATAATACCTATTTCTATGAGGAGAGCCCTTTAAGTGTGCGATTTTTCTCAAAGGGCAATGAATTTGTAATAACAGAAGAGGGTGCCCATTATAAAGGAACCGGTGGAAGCTTCTGTGAGTACATGTTCGGTGTAGAAAAACCCATAAAGGACTTAATGAAAAGAGATATTGCAAACAGGCTTGTCATGTTTGGGGCATTTTCCGATGATAATGAAAAGGTCATGTATACGAATGATACAGAAGGCAGGGCGTCTTACTATCGCCTTTTTCTCCAGGGACATGCGGTAAAGAATTATTATTTTTTTATCTCATCTGATTATAGTGG
Source organism: Thermodesulfovibrionia bacterium (assembly GCA_041489235.1). GTDB lineage: Bacteria > Nitrospirota > Thermodesulfovibrionia > Thermodesulfovibrionales > SM23-35 > VGWZ01. Next base: position 780 of record JBGPQS010000211.1, on the reverse strand, counting down.
TGAGTATAAGAGAAGGCAGAAACAGATACTCAGGGCTGTTGGAAAGTTTTTAAAGAGGACTGATTATATAGCTCAAGACATGGATACAGAACTTCTCGACGGTTTTATCGCAGAATTAAAGGAACAGGATTCAACAGTATTTATCTTTAAATTTATCCACAAAGGGAACGAGGAATTTTATAGGGCATTCCACAATTTTTATTCTCAGGAAAAATCACTGGAAATAAATGAGGAACTTTATATTGAGGATATAATTGCAAGGTATGAAATCGACCGCTACCAGCAGGAGAGAATGAAGATTGATATCATGTATCGGCATCCTGATAACAAGCCTGTTGTTGATGAATACAGAGATATACTCCTCAGCGGGATTTCACGAGAGACATTTCAGCGTGCAGATCTTGCGCGGCTCAGGAGGCTGCGTACACTTGGCATAAGAAACAACATTCCGAGTGTCCTTTTTGACACCCTTGATGAACTGCTTCTGAAGGGCAAAAGAATACAGGAGATAGAAGAACCCGAGTATCTTAAAGAAACAAGATCAATACTTCAGGGCCTGTTCTTTAAGGACAGGTCTCTGAGGAGACACATAATAGATGAAGACATAATAAGATTGATAAAGGCAAAACAGATTGCGTATTCACGGAGTGACAAAGGCTTTGAACAGATACTCCTTGATACAGTGAGAGCGTGTGATGAGTTTGCTCGCAAGAATAATGATTTCACTCTTCTGGAGGAGTTTAGTTCAATAGTTACCTACTTTGATAGATATGATAATGT
>JBGPQS010000210.1:0-2649 GCA_041489235.1 Thermodesulfovibrionia bacterium | reverse complement strand
GGCTTGAGCTCAAAGCGATCAGGCAGGTGAGAGAAACAATGGGTTTTACCAATACCTGGGTAATGGTTCCTTTTGTGAGAACCCTCGGTGTCTTCCGGAAAACGGTAAGTATTATGCGTGAGGAAGGATTAGATAACAGAACGGATCCTGATTTTAAACTCTGGATCATGGTTGAAGTTCCAAGTGCCTGTTTTATGATCGAAGAATTCTGCAAAGAAGGCATAGACGGAGTGAGTTTTGGCACCAATGATTTGACCATGCTCATCCTTGGTGTAGACAGAAATGATGTGTCTGTGCAGGAGCTTTATGATGAGAGAAACTTGGGTGTCCTCAGGGCAATTGCATATACGATGGCAGTATGCAGAAAATACGGGGTGACGACTTCTATCTGTGGACAGGCTCCCAGTGTCTATCCCGATTATCTTGAATTCATGATTCGTAATGGATGTACGTCTCTCTCTATTAATCCTGACACAGTAGTGTCTTCAAGAAAAATGGTAGCAATGATAGAGCAGAAAATCCAGATGGAAAAGGCATTAGGGTTTGCAACAAAACCAAAGATAGCAGGCATTCCCATGGAAGAGATGTTTTTCTGGAAGAAAGTAGAGTAATGAACCCTTCTCATCGCTATGAAGGTTTAGTGGAATATATTGCCCGAAATTATAGAAATGCAGCAGAGATTGGTATCGGCCATTTTCCTGATGTGGCTTATGATTTGCTCGAAAAGGGTGTGAAGGTTTTTGCAACTGATGTGAAAGCATACCGCTATAGAGGATTTAAGGTTATCGTGGATGATGTGACAAAGCCGGATCTTTCCCTCTATGACACGATAGAACTCATCTATTCCCTGAGACCACCTCCTGAACTTGTTCCTTACATGGAACAACTTGCAAAAATGTTTTCAGCTGACTTAATCGTGAAGCCTCTATCTTCAGAATACTTAAGTGGACAATTACACCGTAACGGAGATACCACTTTTTCCCTCTGGAGTTCCTCATGAAAAAAGCTACACCAAAAACAAAGAAGCGTCTCTCAAAGAAAAAAGTTATTTACCTTGTCGGTGAAAGCACAGGAGAGACAATCAGTAAAATCGCCAGGGCGTCCCTGGCACAGTTCAGCCAGGAATATATCGAAGTGAAGAAATTTTTTCTGGTAAAGAACAAGTCACTCATCTCAAGCATCATTAAACAGGCATCCGAAGATAAAGCCCTTGTCGCATTCAGTATGATTGAGCCAGGGTTGAGGGATTCCCTTATCCGGGAAGCTGAGCAACGCGATATAAAGGCAATTGATGTCATAGGTGATTTTATTATGCAGCTTTCACTTTTTTTGAATGAAAAACCCTTGGCAATCCCTGGACGGCAGTACATTTTGGATGAAGACTATTACCGAAGAATTGAGGCGATTAACTTTTCAGTAAAACATGATGATGGAAAGATGCCCCATGGTCTAAAACTTGCTGATATAATCCTTGTGGGTCTTTCTCGGACAGGAAAAACCCCACTCTCTACCTACCTTGCCAATCAGGGATGGAAGGTTGCAAATGTCCCCATTCATCCAGACATGGACCCTCCGGAAGAACTCTTTCAAGTGGACCAGCGTAAGGTTTTTGGACTTATCATCAGTGTTGAAAGCCTTGTAAAGCTCAGAGAATCGAGATTGGAACAACTGGGTCTTACGCCATATGCAAAGTATGCAGACCCCGTCAAAATATCCGAGGAGATAGAGTGGTGTAAGGATTTCTTCAAACACCATCCTCGCTGGCGCGTAGTGGATATTTCTAATAGGGCTATTGAGGAAGCATCAGCAAGCATCGTGAGTGCGTACCGTACCGGTAAAAAACCTGTATAACAGATTATATTTCTTCTCAATCCAACAGTAATAATTGTCACTATTAATCAGTCTTAAGCTTACTGTGGTTTGAGAGGAGATGTCCTTGAACGGACATCTCCTCTCCCTTATTTCTATCATCAGGCTTAATTTTTGGATGCTTACCACTATAAAGCTTCACTTGAAAGATGAATTGATTTGCGCTATAGTTTAAATAAGGAGAAAGAATATGAAACATAGAATTGTTTTCTTTGCTTGTTTTATGAGTATTGCCTTGTTGTGTGCATTCTTCATTCATCCTGTATCTTCAGAAGAACCCCAAAAGACTTCCACCTTAGAAAAGAATAAAGCAGAGATAATCGGAAGCCTCGAAAACTTTGAACACAGCTTAAAAGTAGCGAAAGGATGTATATCTGAAGCTGAGACAGATACTGAATTGCAGCGCTGCCGCGAGAGCATAAAAATAAGACACTTTCAAGAAGTCCAGGAAAAATTGAATGAAATCGGGTTATCCCCGGATGAGAGAAGGATGAAAAGCTTAGTGCCTGAAAGGTAATAACTCCTTCCTGAAATATTCAAAGTGAAATTTTATTGTAAAGATGAATGTTTCATGAGATAATCAATAAAAAATAAGGGGGGATAAAGTGTGGAGATAACAAAGTTAGAAGCAAAAGATGTTATGAAAATACCAGTTATTTCTGCAAAGAAGAGGGCCTCCGCAAGAGATAGTGCTTTGCAGTTGGTGTCAGGTCGTTTTAGCGGCATGCCAGTTATTGATGAGGAGGAAAGAGTTATCGGTGTCATCACTGAACATGACTT
>JBGPQS010000209.1:0-2661 GCA_041489235.1 Thermodesulfovibrionia bacterium | reverse complement strand
TTCTTGAGATAGAAACTCCTGTGCTCACAAAATCTACTCCGGAAGGTGCAAGAGACTATCTCGTTCCGAGTCGTCTGAATCCAGGATTTTTTTATGCTTTGCCTCAATCTCCGCAGCTTTTCAAACAGATATTAATGGTTTCCGGATTTGAGAAATATTTCCAGATTGTAAGGTGCTTTAGAGATGAAGATTTACGCGCAGACAGACAGCCTGAATTCACTCAGGTTGACCTCGAGATGTCTTTTACAGACAGAGAAGATGTGATAAAGGTCATAGAGGGCATGATGAAGAAACTTTTTAAAGATGTCATGGATATAGAAATCATAACGCCCTTTGAAAGACTGAGTTTTCATGAGTCTATGGAACGGTTCGGGAATGATAAGCCTGATTTGAGGTTCGGTCTTGAATTGAAAGAGATGGCTGATCTCTCCCAAAAAGGCTCATTCAAAGTTTTCCTTGATGCCCTTCAGTCTGGCGGAAGGGTTAAGGCAATTAACGGCAAGGGGATGGCAAATCTTTCGAGAAGAGAGATAGACATGCTCACAGAAGAGGCGATATCCTTTGGTGCTAAAGGACTTGCATGGATAAAAGTAAAAAACGGGTTCGAATCTCCCATAGCAAAGTTTTTCCCTGAGGAAATCCTGAAAGAGATGGCTCAGCGACTTGAGGCAGAGGAAGGGGATTTAATGCTCTTCGTTGCTGATAAAGATAAGGTTGTTCATGATGTGTTAAGCAGAATGAGACTCGAGTTCGGAAAAAGGTTAAACTTGATTGTTGCTGGCTATAAATTTGTCTGGATAACAGATTTTCCACTCCTTGAATGGAATGATGAGGAAGGACGTTTTGAGGCAATGCATCACCCATTCACTTCGCCGATGGACGATGATATCGAAAAGATGCTCACAGGAGACATGAATAATAAAGAACTCCTCTTTTCGCTTCGTGCAAAAGCATATGATATTGTCCTCAATGGCTATGAGATAGGGGGAGGGAGCATCCGTATCCACAGGCGTGACGTGCAGAGGAAGATGTTTGAGCTTCTGGGAATATCTGAAGAGGAAGCAAAAGTGAAATTCGGGTTTTTACTGGATGCACTTGAATATGGTGCACCTCCCCACGGAGGAATTGCTCTTGGTCTTGACAGGCTTGTGATGATTATGGTTGGTGCATCGTCTATCAGGGATGTGATTGCATTTCCCAAGACATCAAAGGCATTCTGCCTCATGAGTGGCACTCCTTCAACAGTTGAGCCAAAACAACTGAAAGAGCTTTATATTAAGACAGAACTGCCTTAAAAACTCTCTACGTACTTAACATATGAATCGTAGTTGCATTTTACTTCGGCCATACTGTCGCCGCCGAACTTCTCGAGAAAAACATCTACAATAGTCAGGGCAACCATTGCCTCTCCTATTACTCCAGCAGCAGGCACTGCACAGACATCAGAGCGTTCATAGGTTGCCTCTACTGCTTCTTTTGTGATGATGTCAATAGAGCGAAGTGGTCTTTTTAAAGTAGGTATCGGCTTCATTGCAGCCCTCAGGATTATCGGCATGCCATTTGTCATCCCGCCTTCAATCCCACCAGCATAGTTTGTTTTCCGGTAGAAACCCTCTGCTCCTTGCTCTTTGCTCTTTGCTTGATAAAAAATTTCATCCATCACTTCTGAGCCGAATCTCGAGCCCATTTCAAAACCAAAACCTATCTCAACACCTTTTATTGCCTGGATGCTCATTAAAGCCTGTGCAAGCCTCCCGTCGAGCCTCCTGTCCCATTGAATGTGGCTTCCGAGGCCTATGGGTACACCTGTCGAAAAAACCTCAAATATGCCACCAAGGGAGTTGCCTTGTTTAATCGCCTTATCTATAAGGGTGATCATCTTCTTTGATGCCTCTTTATCCGAACACCTGACAGGCGACTTTTCAGCCTTTTCAAACAGAGAGAACAATTTTTCAGGGGACAGTCCCGATTCTACGCATCTTTTGTCTGTGCTCTTTGCTCCATGCTCTTTGCTCAGTGCTCCCACTTTTGACTTCTGATTTCCTATCTGTATAACATAGCTTCCAATCTTGATAGTGAACTCTGATAAAAACTTTTTTGCTATTGCACCCAGTGCAACACGCATCGTAGTCTCTCTCGCACTTGAGCGCTCAAGTATGTTCCTTATGTCATGCTGATTATACTTTATTGCACCTGACAGGTCTGCATGCCCTGGCCGAGGACGGGTAACAAATCCCCCCTCACCCCCCTTTACTAAAAGAGGGTGTGTCTCTGGACTCATAATATCCTGCCAATTTGCCCAGTCTTTATTTTCAATAACTATACTTATAGGTGAGCCGATAGTTTTTCCCCAGCGCACACCTGAGATAATCTCAGCATGGTCAGACTCTATCTTCATCCGGCCTCCGCGGCCATAGCCTCCCTGCCTTCTCCTGAGGTCTCTGTCAATGTCTTCTGCTGAGAGAGAAAGCCCTGAAGGAATCCCCTCAAGGATTCCGATCAAAGCCTTTCCATGTGATTCACCGGATGTTAAAAACCGAAGATTTGGCATTGCTCTAACGTATATCATAAAACCATTAACACACGATATTCGAGATATAATGAAAATTGGTGGAAGGTAATACATTGGATGTCTTCATATAGAGGTATCCCTTATTGAGA
>JBGPQS010000208.1:0-2661 GCA_041489235.1 Thermodesulfovibrionia bacterium | reverse complement strand
CAAATGATGTTTATTTATCTCCCTTTTTCAGCAATATAAAACAGATATTTTCGAATCCATGTCTGATTTTGCCAAAAGAATGTGTCCTTCTATCATAATACATAGTTATTTCCTGGTAATCTTGTCCTGGTATCAGTTCCCATGGATTATCGCACTTACCTTCACATGCATAATTAAGTGCATCGACATAAGCCTCTCCAAGATTATGCCTGCTTTGGTCAAAGACATATACTGCCTCGCATTCACACCGACCACCTACGATATCAGACCCGAGTCTCGTTCGTATTTTATGTGGAACATCCATCATCTTTCCACAAAACGGACATTTTGCTTCTTCACTGCGTGCCATATTCGTTCTCTTTGTTTTTATAATAAACTGCTCTATGTATAAGGCCGCCTACCCATTCCTCTGCACCAAGAGCGTGCAGGTGGGTATAGGTCGCAAGAACGTTTTTATAACATAACCCGTCCATTTTATCAACTATTCCTTTTCCTCTCTTCATTCTAAAAGCAAAATAGATATCGTCTTTTTTACCTAAATCGATAGTGAGAACGCGTGAGTAATGAAATTCATGACCTCTGAGAACAGCACCTTGTGAATAATATGGATTTGACCTGCTCACCTCAACTATTGTATAACCATGAGCCTGAGGTGCTTTCTCTAAACAAAACTGAACAGGGAATACCCCTGCCATTGGATATGTCCGATCACCCAGGACAAGGGACTCTCCTAAATACATGAGGCCGCCGCACTCTGCATAAACCGGTAGTCCATCCTCAACTGCCTTTTTTAAATTTCTACGAAAATCAATGTTTTCTGCAAGGGCTATTGCATTAGTTTCAGGAAAACCTCCACCAATATAAAGTGCATCAATCAGAGGGAGCTGTTTTTCCTTCAATGCACTTATTTCTACCAATTCAGCGCCATTTTTCTGAAGTTCTTCGAGGTTCTCGGGATAATAAAACTGGAACGCAGAGTCTTTTATCACGCCAATCTTAATTGATGAGTGATGAGTGATGAGTGATGAGTTTTTATAACTTTGAACTTTAAACTTTGAACTTTGAACTTCTAAAGGTGGTGCCTCGTGAGCAATCTTCCATAGAGCATCTAAATCAAGGTGCTGTTTTACAACCCCTGCAACAGCAGAAACAGACTCCTCTGCTTCTTCGTGTTCATGATATGGTGTTAACCCCATATGTCTCTCTGGAAAAAATTCTTTAGAGAATCTGGGGATGGCGCCCAGTACAGGAATCTGACAGTATTTCTCGAACGACTTCCGTATAACTGATTCATGACGTGCATTCGCTATCTGATTAAGAACAACCCCGCTGATTTTGAGAGCAGGGTCAAATTTATAGATACCTTCTGCAATGACAGCTGTAGTTCTTGTCCTCTTTGTGCAATCAATGATTAATATGACAGGAGCACTTAATGATTTGGCTAACTCTGCTGTGCTATATCTTCCCTCAAAATCCATCCCATCAAAAAGGCCACGGTTACCTTCAATGACAGCACACTGAACTCTTTTTGCGTGCTCTTTGAAAGAAGACAACATTTTCTCTTCCCCTATCAGAAAGGCATCGAGATTATAGCACAGATTCCCGGCTGCACATGAAAGCCACCCAGCATCAATATAATCAGGCCCTTTCTTAAAAGGCATGACAGTAATACCTTTTTGCCTGTAGGATGCAATAAGACCAACAGTAAGGATGGTCTTGCCAGACCCACCTTTAAGGCCGGCAATGACCAATCTTGGATAAGAAAGAACCACGTATTCTAATTACTCTTAAAAAGATTTTATTTGACTACAACGCCTCGCGATGTAAAAAAAAGGCTTAGTCTTTAGTTTATTTGATCATTCCTTTTTCTCTGAGATATTCCTCACTCGGGATCTCTACAGAGCTGGCGCCTCCGCCATAGGAATACATTAACCTACCTACATCTATCATCTCTCTCATCGTTTTTTTCACGGTTTCCTTATCAATACCAGTCTCTTCCGATACCCCGCCAGTTATATCCCTCTCTTTTAACTTTTTTTTGCCCTTTGCAGCCAGGACAAATGCAAAAATCTTATCTTTTAATTCTTCCTTCTCCATTTTTCCTCACCTCTTTACTCGAAATAATTTTCTTATAATAAATAATTAAGGGAGAAAAAGTAAACAGGTTAGTGGCTGTCAGAGTAGCCACTAACCTATTGATTCCTTAGTTATTTATTCTTCTCCTACCACTTAAATGTGGATGCACACCTCAGAGTTTCCCGCATGAATGTGAAGTCGTCAATGCACTGGAAAGTGAATTCAATACCACTGAGACTAAAGAACCTCTCCCAGCCTATTCTGTCTATCCACTCGCCGATCCTCTCATGCTTTCTCGCATGCTTGGCATATACTTCAACAATATGCTTAATCGCTGCTACAGTTTTTGGCCACCTTGGGGGCTCATTCGAAATATAAGGGATAGCAAGTCTCGCAAATTTTGTATTGGTTCTCAGGCAGCTCACCTTTCCCCCTATCACTATTGCAAGACCATCTCTATCAGGGTCTATAATACTTATAGCTGGGCAGACAGTAAAACAGTTTCCACAGTACATGCATTTTTCATCTTTAATCTTCACGCTCTTCTTCGCAGGGTCAGGGCTTATTGCCTTTGTCGGACATGAT
>JBGPQS010000207.1:0-2665 GCA_041489235.1 Thermodesulfovibrionia bacterium | reverse complement strand
GAGAAAAATAGTACTGAGACCAGCTTTCCTTGATTGTGTGATAAATTCTTCTCCCTCATCAGGGGGTAAATCAGGTACAATTACTCCGTCAACTCCTGCGTCTTTTGCATCTTTTATAAAAATTTCCTCACCATATTTAAATACAGGGTTGTAATAAGTCATAAGGACTATGGGTATCTGTGTGCTCTTTCTCAACTCTTTTACAAATGCAATTACCTTTCTCAATGTTACACCTGCCTTCAATGCCCTCTCTGATGCCCTCTGAATTGTCGGTCCATCTGCAATTGGGTCTGTAAAAGGCACACCCAGTTCGACAATATCTGCCCCACACTCCTCAAACATGAGTGCAATATCTCTTGTTCTATCAAGAGAAGGGTCTCCTGCCATGATATAAGGGATAAAAGCTTTTCTGTTTTCCTTATTTAATTTTCTGAATGTCCTTTCAATCCCCGATATCACAGCTCTATTCCCTTAATCTTTGCCACATGCTGGACGTCCTTATCACCTCTCCCTGAAAGGTTCACTATAATAATTTTCTCTTGAGAAAGTTTCGGTGCAAGTTTCACAACTTCTGCGAGCGCATGGGCAGACTCTAGTGCAGGAATAATGCCTTCTGTATTTGATAAAAGCTCAAATGCAGAGAGAGCCTCATCATCAGTTACATATGTGTAGTTAATACGCCTTTTGTCCTTAAGATAAGGATGTTCTGGCCCAATAGCTGCGTAATCAAGCCCTGCAGATACAGAATGAGTTCCAAGAACATTTCCGTCCTCATCCTGTAATAGATAGGTTTTACACCCCTGGAATACTCCAATAGAGCCACCTGCGAACCTCGCTGCATGTTCCCCTGTTTCAATACCTCTGCCGCCTGCTTCAACTCCAATCATATGTATGTCTTCATCCAAAAACTCATAGAAGAGTCCGATCGCATTGCTTCCACCGCCCACACAGGCTATAAGATAGTCAGGAAGTCTCCCTTCGCCATCAAGTATCTGCCTTCTTGTCTCTTTTCCTATGATTGATTGGAAGTCTCTTACCATTACAGGAAATGGATGTGGTCCAAATACCGTGCCTAAGACATAATGCGTTGTATAGACATTCGTAGTCCAATCACGCAAAGCTTCATTAATTGCATCTTTCAATGTCTTTGAGCCTACTGGTACTTCAGTAACCTTTGCACCGAGTAGTCTCATCCTGAACACATTCAATGCCTGCCGTTGCATATCCTCGGTGCCCATATATATTTCACACTTAAGGCCAACAAGTGCTGCTCCTGTCGCAGTTGCCACACCATGCTGCCCAGCGCCTGTTTCTGCAATTACTCTTTTCTTCCCCATCTTCCTTGCGAGCAATACTTGCGCAAGTGCGTTGTTAATTTTATGTGCACCGGTATGTGCAAGGTCCTCACGTTTCAGGTAAACTTTTGCACCACCAAGATATTCTGTGAATCGTTTCGCAAAATAAAGTGGTGTAGGCCTTCCTATATATGTTTTCTGGAGATAGCTGAGTTCTCTTTGAAATTCCTTATCTTTCTTAGACTTAAAGAACGCCTCTTCGAGCTCCTTCAGCGCAGGCATGAGAGTCTCAGGCACAAAACGACCACCATAGCTACCAAAATATCCTTTTCTATCAGGTAACTTTTTGATAATTCCCCCCACCTACTCTATTTCTGTTTATATGATTTTTTGTGTTTGTATTATACCACAATTTGAGAAGTCTAAAAGATGAAGGAATTTGCAGAAAAGTTTAAAATATCGATAACTTTTGAATATTATCGTAAGATAAAAGGAAAGAGGTCTCAAAAAATAACACCTACTTATTTCGCGGAAAAACATTAATAGGAGGTTGGTAAGATGCAAAAGTATAAATGCACTGTTTGTGGGTATGTATATGAACCTGAAAAAGGAGACCCTGATTCAGGCATAAAACCAGGAACACCTTTTGAAGAACTGCCTGATGACTGGGTTTGCCCTGTGTGTGGAGCTGATAAATCGTTGTTTGAAAAGGAGGGTTAACTATGGCTGTGAGAGAAATAAAAACAGATATCTACTCGGTAGGCGCAATAGACTGGGACAGGAGATTATTTGATGAACTCATACCCCTTCCAGACGGAACAAGTTACAACTCTTATGTAATAAAGGGAAGTGAAAAAATAGCACTGATAGACACTGTTGACCCAACCAAAGAATATGAGCTTATAAGTAACCTTGAGAAACTTGACATTAAGAGTATTGACTACGTGATTTCTCACCATGCTGAGCAAGATCATTCAGGGACAATACCTAAAATTCTAGAGCTTTTTCCAAATGCAAAGGTGCTCACTAATCCTAAATGCAAAGATATGCTCATAGACCTGCTCTTCATACCTGAGGATAAATTTATACCTATAAATGATATGGAGACAGTTTCTCTGGGAAATAAAACACTGGAGTTCATCTTTGCACCATGGGTCCACTGGCCTGAAACCATGTTTACATACGTGAAAGAGGATAAAATTCTATTTACGTGCGATTTTTTAGGTTCACATCTCGCGACAAGCAATGTGTTCGCACCTGATGAACCAAAGGTATACGAGTCGGCTAAAAGGTATTTTGCTGAGATAATGATGCCATTCAGAACAAGCATCAAGAAACATCTGGAAAGAATAAAAGGCTTACAGATTGAG
>JBGPQS010000206.1:0-2675 GCA_041489235.1 Thermodesulfovibrionia bacterium | reverse complement strand
GGTTATAGATGCAGATGGAGTAAATTCAATTAAAGGGGAGAGAAAGGTTTTTAAGAAGGCAAGGGCACCTGTAATTCTCACTCCACATCCAGGTGAAATGGCAAGATTATTACAGCAGTCAGGAGCAAATCCCCCCTCACCCTCCTTTACTAAAGGGGGGCAAAGGGGGATTACTGTAAGGGTAAATGAAATCGAAAAGGACAGAATTAACACTGCATTATCCTTTGCAAAAGAGACAGGGACTTGTCTTGTGCTTAAAGGTGTTCCGACCATTATTGCCGGGTCTGATGGAAAAGCCTTTATCAATTCAACAGGGAACCCCGGGATGGCAACAGGAGGAACAGGAGATGTGCTTACCGGAATGATTGCAGGGTTTTTGAGTCAAGGCATGAAACCCGTCCAGGCATCTATACTTGGAGTTTACACCCATGGGCTTGCAGGAGACATTGCAGCATCTGAAAAAGGTGAACATCCTTTAATTGCAACAGATATCATAGATAAGATACCTGCTGCTTTCTGTTCTTTGTCGATGACTCATAGAGAAGTCTGATGAGTAGGTTAATCTTCCCCGATATAGTTAATGGAGATGTAAACACCGTTAGAAAGCCAGGACAGGAGTTTTTTTCTAACGGAGTAAAAGCATTATTTACCACAAAATCATTTGGAGTGGATGTGGAAAAGATGAGCAATATGTTATCTATTAAAAAAGAAGATATCTATTTCCCTATACAACAGCATACAGATAAAGTGTTAGTAATAAAGTCAGACCTTAAACTAGAGATTGCTGATGCAGTGGTTACTCAAAGAAAAGGGATTTTGATTGGTGTTCAGGTCGCAGATTGTGTCCCTGTTCTTCTTTTTGACAGAAAGAGGTCAGTCGTAGGCGCAGTGCATGCAGGGTGGAGGGGTACTGCATCTGGAATAGTAAAGAAGACTATTACGTTAATGGTTGAACAATTTTCCTCGTCACCCGGGGATATTTTAGTTGCTCTCGGTCCAAGTATCAGATGGGGATGCTATCAGGTAGGAGTTGAGGTTAAGGATGCAATTTATAAGGCTACAGGAGAGGGAAAATACTTTATGCAAAGTGATGACAGGTACTATGTTGACCTGTCTTCAGCAAATAGGTATCAGGCATTATCAATGGGCATCCCTGAAGGAAACATTTGGCTTTCACACGAATGCACGTATTGCAATCACGAAGAATATTATTCTTACAGGTACGATAAAGGGTTGAAGGGAGCACAAGGGGGGCTTATCGGTATTTTGTAGTGAGAAAAATATGTGTCAATCATCAATCATGTTAAAAGGTCAAATTCAGAAAAAAAAATATAAAAGTAAGGGGCCTGATGAAACCAAGGATATCGGTTACAGGTTAGGAAAGATGTTAAGACCAGGGGATGTTGTGGGTCTTTATGGTGAGCTTGGCAGCGGAAAAACAACAATGGTCAAAGGGATAGCACGTGCATTAGGCATTGAAGAAAAAGAGATCATGAGTGCAAGCTTTACAATAATTACTGAATATGATTCAGACCCGCCTTTTTCCCATATAGACTTATACAGGATTGAGAAAGACTCAGAACTTGATGAGGTGGGTTTTTGGGAACATATAGGAGGAAGTACTATCTCAGTTATTGAATGGGCTGAAAAGGCTGAAAGCATGTTGCCTGAAGACCTGATAAGGGTCGGGTTAACATCTGTTGGTGAAGAAGTAAGAGAGATAACAATAGAGGGTGGAGATGAAAAAGATTGGAATAATTTGTAAGATCGGAAGACCAGAGACACCTGAAACAGTGAAGGAACTTTTACCGTGGCTCAAGCAGAGAGGTTATGAGACCTATGTTGACCTCGAAACCGCATCAGTCTTGAAAACAGAGGGAACGCCTCGGGCACTGATACCTTCTTTAGTAGATATGATTATTGTCCTGGGTGGAGACGGGACGATGCTCAGTGTATGCACGCTTGCAGGAGAAAAAGGAGTTCCAATCCTTGGTATAAATTTAGGGACTCTCGGATTTTTGACAGAAGTTCAGGTGGATAAACTTTATGAGACTGTAGAGAAGGTGCTTTCTGGTGAATGTTCTATTGAGGAGCGGCTTATGCTTATCACACACGTCCTGAGACAGGGCAAACAAATTGCAGAATATACTGCCATGAATGATGTGGTGGTTACGAAAGGGGCTTTTGCGAGGATACTATACCTTGAAACATATATAAACCATAAGTATGTTACCACCTTTAAGTCTGATGGTCTAATAATCTCTACACCCACTGGCTCTACTGCGTACTCTCTTTCAGCAGGAGGTCCTATTCTCTATCCTACACTGAACAGTATCGTATTGACACCGATATGCTCACATATGCTTGCAAATAGACCGATAGTCCTGCCTGATGATGTCCTGATAGATATAGTTCTCAGGTCATGGAGCGAAGAAGTCTTTCTTACCCTTGATGGCCGTGCCGGCTGCCCATTAAATAAAGATGATGTTGTAAAAGTGGGGAAGGCACCTTATAAAGCAAAGCTTATCATACCGAGTGACAGGGATTACTTCCAAACTTTGAGGACGAAATTAAAATGGGGAGAAAGATAAAAGGATAGTAAACAGTAATCAGAGTTCAGTAATCAGAGAAAGGCAAATGCAGAAACAGATAATAAAAAATATTAAGGCAGTTCT
>JBGPQS010000205.1:0-2683 GCA_041489235.1 Thermodesulfovibrionia bacterium | reverse complement strand
TTTATCAGGTTGTGTTATAATTCGATAGGTTCTCGAAGGGGTAATTATGAAACTGCATAAAAATATCCTGAGCCTCATAGGAAATACGCCTCTGGTAAAAATCAACCACCTCTGCTCTCCTGATGATACTGAAATCTGGGCGAAGTTAGAAAGCAACAATCCGGGTGGTTCTGTAAAAGACAGGATTGCCCTCTCAATGATAGAGGCAGCAGAAAGTGATGGAAGGTTAAAGCCCGGCGGGACGATTATTGAGCCTACAAGTGGTAATACAGGTATCGGCCTCGCAATGGTTGCTAAGGTAAAAGGATACAGAATTATCCTCGTAATGCCAGAGACAATGAGCATGGAGAGGCGACAGCTTCTTCAGGCATTTGGTGCAGAAATTATCTTGACTGAAGGGAAGAAAGGCATGAGGGGTGCGATAGAGAAAGCTGGGGATATTTGTAAAAATAATCCAGATTATTTTATGCCACAGCAGTTTGAAAACCCTGCAAATCCTGAGATCCATAAAAGAACGACGGCTATTGAAATAATCAATAACCTTGGTGAAGTACCTGATGCTTTTGTTTCAGGTGTTGGTACAGGAGGGACAATTACCGGAGTGGGTGAAATCTTCAGGGCAAAAAAACCAGATGTCTTAATCATCGCAGTTGAGCCTTCAGCTTCGCCAGTACTCTCAGGTGGGAATCCCGGTTCTCATAAAATTCAGGGTATCGGAGCTGGTTTTATACCAGGAGTCCTGAACACAAAGATTTATGATGAGATTATACCAGTTACAGATGATGATGCTGCAGAGACAACAAGAGCACTTTCTTTAAAAGAGGGAATTCTTGCCGGCATATCTTCTGGTGCAGCACTATGGGCATCACTTCAGATTGCGAAAAGACTCGGCAAAGGTAAAAGGGTTGTAGTAATTCTTCCGGACAGAGGGGAAAGATATTTGAGTACGGGATTGTTTATTTCAGTGAAACAGTAACGACTTATATTTCTGATTATTTCTTCCCAGAAAAAATAGAAGCTATTCCACCTGATAAACTCTTATAGGTAATATCTTTTAAATTTTCAGCCTCAAGGAGTTCAATAACCTCATCCTTTTTCAAAAATCTGAATATGGAGGATGAAAGGTACGCATAGGAATATTCTGAGCCTGATATCATTCCTCCTACTTTTGGTACCACATTGTTCAGGTAGAAATTATGCATTTTTTTTAAGAGGGCGTTTTGAGGTCGGGTAAGTTCCAATATCAAAAGTAATCCCCCCTTTTTTAAAACCCTGGCCATCTCTCTCACTCCACTTCTCATATCATGGAGATTTCTTAAACCAAATCCGATACTGACTGCATCAAAAACCCCATCTTTAAACGGAAGATGGAAAAGATCAGATTTCTGGAGAACTATCCTTCCATCAAGGCCTGCTTTTTTAATCTTCTCTAACCCTGTAGAGAGCATTTGCTCTACAATATCAATTCCAACAACCATTGCTCTCGGGTTCCTGCTCGCAAACTCTATCGCAAGGTCGCCTGTTCCTGTACAGACATCCAATACTCTGCTCACGTGTAAAGGCATTGCCTGTTCAACCAGTGATGTTCTCCATCGTTTATCAAGATAGAGGCTGAGAACATGATTCAACAAATCGTATTTCTTATGTATACCTGAAAATAACTCAATTAATTTTTCTTTATTTGCCATTTTTATTTTTTCTACCGGCACCATATGCATCTCTTTCAATGAAATGTATTATCTTCCTGTTTTAAAGGGACAGGGGAACTCGTATTATTTTTAAATTCCAACGGGAAGACAAAGGGTCAGTTGCAAAAGCTTTAATACAATGCAGTTCTTCCTCTCTATCAAAATGGTGTAATCCTCAACCACTGTTTTAGTGGTCTGTCTTACTTCCCCTCTCTCACATTGAAATTCAGATACTAATGACAGAGGTATAGTGATATAAGTTATTTCTCTTTCATTTTTACAAGTTTGAGATAATGTTTCCGCTCTTCTTCTATAACTTTATCAATGATACCTTTTTGGTCCTCGGGAACCAGATTTTTTGCCTCCATGTAATAAAGAATAGAATCGATTTCAGCCCTGATGGCAAATTCCAATGCCTCTTTTGCTGTCTTAATCTTTCTCGCCATGAGTTGTCCTTTTTTTTCCTTAGTGAAAACATGTCCGTCAGCATAGGCTCTGAGGTAAGCAAAATATTCACCCGGATAAGTTTCCATCGGCTCATATTGCTCAATTTTAGAAACCATATATTGGAATATGTCCCGATGACTGACTTCCTCATTCGCAAGACGATTAAATAGATCTTTTATATCCTTTGTTTTTATCTTTTCTGCCATCTGACGATAAAATGCTTCTCCGTTTTCCTCAATCCTTATAGCAAACTGGATAACCTCGCTTGCTCTTAACGGTACAGCCATGATATCCTCCTTTTCCTGTATTTTTACCATACATCCATTTTAGGTCTTAAAACTCTCTTTATTTTAGCAAAATCCCTTTTGAATGCAAAGCATCTTCTGAAAATATTTTTCCATCACCCATTCCTGTCTTATTATATTTAATCTAAGTTTAGGCATATCTCACCTCCTTAAGCAATCTCAATCTTTTTTCTGTGTTGTAGTGATTACTCACAAAGTTTATAATAGAACAAAAATAAACAGGGCATCCCAAAAGTTCTCTGG
>JBGPQS010000204.1:0-2702 GCA_041489235.1 Thermodesulfovibrionia bacterium | reverse complement strand
TCACCGCTGATAATGGTCATTGCTGTATATTTTTTAAAAATCTCCTGTGAAGTTCCGACATCGAGGATCTTGGTGCCTTTTATAGCAACTGCACCGTTCTTGATAACGGTAAGCTCTTCATCCATTGGAAGGACATAGTCAGCATGGATAATATAATCGATGTCAGTCATTTTGTCCTTTTACAAAAATAGCATCTACTATTTAGGTTAAAGATTAATCTTAATAACATTACAAGAAAAATGTTCTTGAGCGGACATTACGAAATTTTTGGATACCCTGTCTTGGCGAAGGGAGCATGTCGTTACGACCGAATTTGCACTGTTTGAGTCCAGATGAATATCGGGACGAGTTTGCAAATTCGAGCGCCCAAGCCTTAGACAGGTCAAAAATTTCGTCCAGGAAGCGAAAGGACATTTTTCTGGTCAATCATCTATCTACTTTCAAACCAAAATATTAGATATTCCCCTTTACTCCAAATATTTCCTGCTCACTGCTGTTACCTCTATGCCATCTCTACAAGCTTTTCCGCTATCTGTACCGCATTTAGGGCGGCACCTTTTCTGAGATTGTCTGCAACTACCCACAAGTTGATGCCATTTTCAATAGACTCATCCTCTCTTATCCTTCCCACATACGTTTCATCAGTCCCGGCAATACTCACAGGGAGAGGATAGACATTCTTATGCGGTGCATCAAATACAACAACACCGGGAGCCTCTGACAAAATCGCCCTTACCTCATTCGCAGTAAGTTTTTTCTCCGTCTCTATATTCACACTTTCTGAATGTCCTCTAAATACAGGAACCCTTACCGTTGTTGCAGTTACTCTTATCGAGTTATCTCCTATAATCTTCCTCGTCTCGTTTACCATCTTCATCTCTTCCTTTGTATAGTCATTATCAAGAAACTTATCTATATGCGGAATAACATTAAATGCGATCTGGTGAGGATAGACATTACACTTAATCTCTTTAAAATTGAGCAGATCAGTTGTTTGCTTTAACAATTCATCCACCGCCTTCTGCCCAGTCCCTGAGACAGACTGAAACGTGGTGACCACAACCCTTTTTATCTTTGCCGCATCATGTATTGGTTTCAATACAACGACCATCTGTATTGTTGAGCAATTAGGGTTCGCGATTATTCCTTTATGCCATTTCAGATCATCGGGGTTAATTTCTGGCACAACCAGTGGAACCTCTGGATCCATCCTCCACTGGCTCGAATTATCAACAACAACGCAACCAGATTTCACAGCTATGGGAGCCCATATCCTTGATCTTTCTGCGCCTGCCGAAAAAAGTGCGATATCAATACCTTTAAAACAATTTTCGTTCAGGGTTTCGACTGAAACGTCAGTATCCCTGAACTTCATGATCTTCCCGTCTGACCGCTCTGACGCAAAGAGTCTCAGCGTTCCTACAGGGAAATCTCTCCCCTCAAGTGTAGTAATCATCTCATTACCAACTGCGCCTGTTGCACCTACCACAGCAACGATATATTTTTCTTTTTTCTTAAGCATATAGAGGACCTTCCTTCTCTTAATTTTTTAGATTTATTTAATTTATCACAAAAAACCTTAAAAATTCTACGATACTTGACATAATGATAGCATCCAAAATTGAGACAAATAATACAAACTATTGTGAGAGATGTCCTTGAACAGACATTACGAAAATTCTGGTACACCCTTCTTGACGAACGAAGCGTCCCATTGAGGGGCGAATTTGCAATGTTATATGCCTTAATATACCTAAATTTTATATGTTTCCTGATATAATTATTCATGAATGTGATAGCATTCCTCGGTAGCCCAAGGAAAGATGGGAATACAGAGCTTCTTCTCCTGGAGACGATAAGAGGGATTGAGGAATCAGGATTAAAGGTTCGCCTCTTTAATCTCAACCTTATGAATATCTCACCCTGCCAGAATTGCAGCGGATGTGATGATACAGGTATGTGCATTGTAGAGGACGACATGTCTCAAATCTATGATGCAATAAGAAGTGCTGACAGGATTATCCTTGCCTCTCCAATCTTTTTCTTTGGCATCAGTGCACAGGCCAAGATCATGATAGACAGATGCCAGGCATTCTGGTGCGAAAAATATCTCCTCAAAAAGACCATCTCTGCAGGTAAGTTCGGAAGAAAAGGGTTACTCATACTCGTCGGCGGAATGAAAAAAGAGATTGGTGTTCAATGTGCAGAAGCAACTGCAAAGGCATTCTTCAGAACCATCAGTGTCCTGGAACATAAAACATTAAGTTTCTTAGGTGTAGACGTCAAAGGTGCAATACTCCAGCATCCAACAGCGCTTCAGAAAGCATACACAGCGGGAAAAGAACTGATCAAGATTTAACGAATATTCAGAATGTCTGCCAGCTTATAACTCTGATTGTCTATGACATATGGGATCATCATTACGTCCTCGTTAGTAATCCGTTACTATCGGATCAGAATTATAATAGGAATGCAATACTATTATTAATCCGTTTACAACCACTCAGGACGGGTGGAATTTAGTAACCGCAGTCCCGAAAGCTTTCGGGATTAGCCTGAGTTAATAAGGTATTTTTAGACAGGCTCGTTGTCCCTAATATTACAAATTACACATTTCAATCAACCAAATATTTTTTTTAAAAAGAGGGTTTCAATTGCAACTTGCTATATTTTTCCATATACTTAATTCGAATATATAACAT
>JBGPQS010000203.1:0-2705 GCA_041489235.1 Thermodesulfovibrionia bacterium | reverse complement strand
TCTGTAAGAATTACTGTTGAAGAGATGCTGAAGAACTAATCCGGATCATTCCTATATATGAAGTCAGTAGGACACAGCATTTTCACTCATTCCCTACGGGTCGTAGACTCGACCCCGATGAATATCGGGGACTCCGAGGTAGTCGTATCGACTAAATCCGCTCAAATGCTATGTCCTACTGACTCTTTGATCTGATTTAGTCATTAACACAGTGCATTCATGCCCTGGGAGTGCTCTTACCTTTTTTCATAAGGAAAACCAGAGGAAGAACGGATATCATTAACAGACTGGTGAGATGAAAAGCGTCATTAAAAGATAGCATGGAAGCCTGCCTGAGGAGTTCATTATAAATAACACCGAGCCCTCCATGTTGTGACAGGGAACTTTCAAATCCTCTGTACTGGAGTATCTGTGCGCTCTGCTGTGAAGCAATCTGATAATTGATATCAAAGGGGGTAAGGTTTTCTATAAGGTGCGATTGATGAAACTGTGCACGCCTTTCAATCATGGTAGTGACAAAGGCAACACCAAAGCTTCCACCGATGTTTCTCAGGAAATTGTAAATTGACGTTGCATTGCCCATCTCTTCTTTTTTTATTGTGGAAAAGGCAATGGTTATTAAAGGAATAACAAGAGCCCCCATCCCGATCCCCATCACTATTCTTGGCCATGCGATTGAGTTGAAATCTGCATAGAGATTAAACTGTGACATAAGATGCGAGGCATATGCACAGATGATTATGCCAACGGCAAGAATAAACTTTGGATTTATCTTTGTCATAAGCCTTCCTGCTATTTGCATTGTGAACATGCTCGCTACACCTCCAGGGGCAAGAACCAGTCCTGCGAGGAAAGCAGTATATCCCATGAGGGTCTGAACGTAGATTGGCTGTAATACAATACTTGAAAAAAGATTGAAAAAGGTAAAGAACATCACTATAGTACCTGTACTGAATGTGATATCCTTGAATGTCTTTAAGTTTACTATAGGCTGCTTGGTGAAAAAAAGTTCTACGATCACAAACAGGATGAGTGATGTTACCGATATGATGCTCAGCCATACAATAAAACTCGATGAAAACCACTCCTCTCTCTGGCCTTTATCAAGGACAATCTGAAGACATCCAACACCAACGGTAAGTAATACAAGACCCCAATAGTCAATCTTCATTTCTGTGCGCTTCATGTATGAAGGATCAACTATGAAAAAGAGGGTCATCACTATGGACACAATGCCAATAGGAATATTGATGAAAAATATCCAGTGCCATGACCAGTTGTCAGTAATCCAGCCTCCAAGAAAAGGACCCATTATCGGACCAAACATTATCCCGATACCAAAAATTGCCATTGCCATCCCTCGCTGATAAGGTGGAAATGTTTCGAAGAGTATGGATTGGGAGAGGGGCTGGAGGGCACCTCCGCCAATTCCCTGAAATACCCTGAAGAGTATAAGGCTCTGGAGGTTCCATGCTAACCCGCATAAAAAAGAACTCACAGTGAATAATGTTATGGAAAGTATCAGATATTTTTTTCTCCCGAATAACCTGCTCAGCCATCCGGAGAGGGGTATTATTATTGCATTCGATACAAGGTACGAGGTGATTGCCCAGGTGGATTCATCTATACCTGCAGAGAGGCTTCCCCGGATATTTCCAAGAGCCACATTCACCGCAGTCATATCCATTATCTCTATGAGAGTGGGAAGCATTACTGTGATTGTAATAACCCATTTATTCATCTTTGACGATTATCGTTGGTACAACAGACATACCGATCCGAAGGATGCGCTCAGGGTCTGTGCCCTTTTCGAGTACTATTTTTATGGGTATTCTCTGGACCACTTTCACATAACTTCCTGTCGCATTTTCTGGTGGAAAGAGTGAAAATACTGCTCCAGTGCCAGCCATTATACTTTCAACAGTTCCTTTAAAGGTTTTTCCCGGATACGTATCTACTTTTATCTTTACCTTTTGCCCTGGTTTTACATTATCTAATTGTGTTTCTTTGTAGTTTGCAGTTATCCATATATCATCCAGTGAAACAATTGCCATTAACGGCTGTCCTGTCTGTATTTGATTCCCCATCTCAACTGATTTCTTCGTTACATAGCCATCGGATGGTGCGATTATCTTTGTATATCCATAGTTAAGTTGTGCTGCTTTCAACTTTGCTTCTTTTTCTTTTATAACCGACAATTGAGAAGTTTTTGCTGCCTCAACCTGTCTCACAACCGCCTTTTGTGTTTCAACAGCCATTTCTGTCTGTTTGAGCTGCTCTTTTGCCACTTTGACCTGTGCAAGGTTTACATTATACACTGTCATTGTTTTCTCATATTTTTCCTTAGAGATGGCATCTTTTTTATAAAGATTCTCTGCCCTTTTAATATCTATTTCAGCCTGTTTGAGATTGGCCTCCTGGAGTTCAAGATTCGCCCTTGCGACCTCCATCGCTGTATGTAACTCCGACAACTGCTTTTTCGATGCCTCAATCTTTGCCTCAAGCTCTAAAAGTCGTGCATTCTCTGCACTCAGCCCCGATGTTGCCTCTTTTACCCTTACCTCATAATCCACAGGGTCTATTTCAAGGAGAAGGTCTCCCTCTTTTACAGACTGATTATCCTTCACATAAATTGCTTTCACTGTGCCTGCTACCTTTGACGCAATAGTATGGATACGACCATCTACAAAGGCATCGTCTGTGCT
>JBGPQS010000202.1:0-2743 GCA_041489235.1 Thermodesulfovibrionia bacterium | reverse complement strand
TATTCTTTTATAGAATTCTGGATAACTCAAATGAGCTTTTCATCATAAACCATGGAAAAGATTAAAATCGGGATAAGTTCCTGTCTCCTTGGGGAAAAGGTCCGGTATGACGGTGGACATAAATGGGACAGATACGTTACCGATACTCTCGGACAGTATTTTGAATGGATACCTGTATGTCCGGAGGTAGCATATGGTCTTCCTATTCCAAGAGAAGCAATGCATCTCGTAGGTAATTCTGATTCTCCTCGTCTTGTTACTATTCGCACAGGAATAGACCACACAGAGGGTATGCTGAAATGGACAACCAAAAAGCTCAATGAGCTTGAAAAAGAAAATCTCTGCGGTTTTACCTTTAAAAGTAGGTCACCAAGTTCAGGCTTAAGCGGAGTGAAAGTCTACAGCCCATCTGGTATGCCGAGTCAGAGAGGGGCTGGCATATTTGGAGGAGCCTTCACAAAACGGTTTCCTCTCATACCGGTTATAGATGACGGGAGACTTCATGATCCCGGCCTGAGAGAGAACTTCATAGAAAGAGCTTTTGTATATAAGAGGTGGCTGGAATTCATGAAGAAAGGCAGTGCTCTCAAGGAGCTAATACTGTTCCACACCGAACACAAGCTTCTGATTCTCTCTCATAGTCCAAAGCATTTCAGTGTTTTAGGCAGACTGGTTGCCAATGCGAAGAACTATAAACCAGAAGAATTTTATTCAGAATATATCAGGACATTAATGGAAAGTCTGCGCCTCATTGCGACGATCAAAAAGAATACAAATGTGTTACTTCATATAATCGGCTATTTTAAAAAACAGCTCTCGTCGAATGATAAACAAGAATTACTTGAGGTTATCGAAAACTATCATAGAGGATTTGTCCCTTTAATCGTCCCGATAACCCTTATTAAGCATTATGTGAGAAAATTCGATGAACCATATCTCAAAAGGCAATATTATCTAAATCCTCATCCCCTTGAACTCATGCTCAAAAACCATGTATGAGCTCCTATTCTTTTTATTATCTCTCTATGTTTGTTGTGATTCTCACCGACCGGTGGATTTTCTAGTCACTGTCAACATCCGGGTTCCCCGGGATGACCACAGCAGCTTTGAAATTTGATTATTTTGATGAGATTATTTCGAATGAAAAGGTGAATCTTTTTCCCGAGTGGCATCTGTACTTTGAGATTAGAAATGACTGCCTTTACATTTGGGCGTTTACTTGCACACATTTATTCCTCCTTAATGTTTTGAATCATTTCATAATTTCAATTGTACCACGTTAACTATCTTTTGATTGGAGGATGCTTGACAGAATATAAAATAAGCAGTATGTCTTTAGCAAAATATACGTAATGAGCTATAATGGTTGTAAATCAAAGTTTGATGTCAAAAAATATATCGAATATGTTCAGTCAATTTAAGGTGAATAATGAAAAAATCAAGAAACCCTATACCGATTAAAGTAAGCAGGGGTAATGTATCTGTCCTTGAGAGATTACGTTTGCTTGATAAAACACAGAGGCATGCTGTCCTTGCAACTGATTCAGACGGTCAACCATATACATCTCTCATCGCATATGCACTTACTTCTGATATGAAAGGAATTGTGTTTGCCACACCGAAAGATACAAGTAAATATAAAAATATATCAAAAAATAGTCGTGTATCTCTTCTCATTGATACACGCTCAAATATTGAAAGAGATTATATGGGTGCTGAATCAGTTACCATCCTGGGCAATGCCCAGCAGGTGAAGAGGAGTAAAAAGCGGTCAGAACTTGCCACGATACTCATAAAGAAGCATCCAAAACTGAGTGAATTTATTGATTCCCCAGAGTCAGCACTTGTGTTGATTGAGATAATGAAATGTATCCATGTCACAAGATTCCAGAGTGTTTCAGAGTGGCATAAGGGGTAAAGAAAGGGAGGCAGCAACAATGGGTAAAGTAAAAAGTGCCTTTGAAAAAGCAATGGAAAAGATAGCCGAGATTGGAGAAGTCACGCCAGAAGAAAAAGAAAAGATAAAAGACGAAGAGAAATTAAGATCTTTTTTGGCAGAATTTTATAAAGGCCAGATTGATCGTGACGGTTTGTGGCAAAAGTTAAAGGGGAGCAACCCTTCCCTTTTGAAAGAAGCTCAACAAAATTTGATAGATTCTATTGGATTCGGAACCAGTCCTGAAGAATTCCAGAAAAGGAGAGACGGTATTTTAGCAATTGAAACGCTCAAGGAAAGGCAAAACACGTCAGCAATTGAGCATAGTTTCAACTCAATAGAAATCATGCAAAAAGAATATCGAGAAGGAAAAGAAAAGGCTGCCCGGGAATTAAGAGAAGCTATAGAAAGCAACCCTCAATTAAGGCTCCAGCCGGTACGGTCACCAGATGGGAGGACTGTTCTCCAGGCAGCCCTTTCAGTCGATGAAGCAGTGCAGATTAAATTAGCGGAATTCCTCCCAGAGCATGAAAAGAGATATAGTCTCAAATTTACCAGACTTTTTGAAAAGTTAAAAAAGGAAGTACGATAGAAGGTAAAATCTATTAACGGACAAACGTAACCTTGCACTCCCTGATGAGTATCTTTAACCCTAATCTCAATTTTTCTATCGCCTCTTCTTTTTCAGTTTATTTCTGACCCTCACTTTTCCACTCTCTCTAACTCCTTCTGTTTTTCCCTGGTTAAGTCTGTCTTATAAAACCCTCCTTGATCTGGCAATATTATATAAAATGAGTGCGTATAATC
>JBGPQS010000201.1:0-2748 GCA_041489235.1 Thermodesulfovibrionia bacterium | reverse complement strand
TATTGTTGTTTACGGATAAAGGAGCCCCCAAGCGTGAGGAGGACTGTCCCGGAAAACCTGCCAGCAGTACTAATAATAAAAAATTCTTTTAAGCTCATAGGTCCCATACCCAAGATATAGCAGAGATAATCCTTTGGAAACCCTGGTATAAGGAAGAGCAGGAATACGAGAAATGCTCCTTTACGATGACTTCGTTTTAAAACATAATTAAATCGTTCCAGGGTCTCTTTTCGAACAATTTTTTGAACGAAGGGCTTGCCAAGCCATCTTGAAAGGCTAAAGGCAAGAAAGGAGCCTAATGTTAACCCTATTGTTGAAAGAATAATCCCGAAAAAAGGTCCGTAGAGAAATCCGCCGGCGAGGCCGGTAACCTCGCCTGGGATAGGAGCTGCGACAACCTGCAATGCCTGGAGGAGAATAAAACTAATAAACGAAAGTGGGCCTAAGGAGTCAAGGAAGTCTATAAGCCTTTTTTTATCGAGAAAGAACTGGAATATCTCATACTCATACAGGACTTCAATGAGTATAATGAATGCGAGCAGTAGTAATAATTTTAACCCATAAGCGTGCTCGACACCTATTAAATAGACGTGTTGTGTTTTTTCAAAATCGTTTTCATGTTTATCATTCATTTCTTCTTTGTAATCATCTCTATTTCCCAGATTTTTCCAGGAATGGCTTAATTAAGTCTATCGGTACAGGGAATATTATTGTTGAGTTTTTCTCCATAGCGATCTCTGTGAGTGTCTGGAGAAACCTGAGCTGAAGTGCTCCAGTTTCTGTTGCTATAATCTTTGCTGCATCTGCAAGCTTCTGAGATGCCTGGAACTCTCCCTCTGCATGGATGATCTTCGCCCTTCTTTCACGCTCAGCCTCTGCCTGTTTTGCTATTGCCCTCTGCATCTCTATTGGCAGGTCAACATTCTTCACCTCAACTACTGATACCTTTACCCCCCATGGCTCTGTCTGGAAGTCAATTACCTTTTGAAGCTCGGCATTTACCTCTTCTCTCTTGGTAAGAAGGTCATCGAGCTGACTCTGGCCAAGGATACTCCTGAGGGTTGTCTGTGCTATCTGCGAAGTTGCATAATAAAAATCCTCAACTTCTGTAATTGCCTTTGTAGGGTCCATTACCCTGAAATAGACTACAGCATTCACCTTAACTGAAATATTGTCCTTTGTTATTACATCTTGGGCAGGAACATCCATTGCGACAATGCGAAGGCTGACCTTAACAAGTTTATCAATTATTGGCCAGATTATCACAAGTCCGGGTCCCTTTACAGGTATAATTCTTCCGAGCCTGAACACAACTCCTCTCTCGTACTCTCTCAAGATCCTGATTGCACTTGAGAGAAAATAGAAGACCAGGAATATTACTAAAATTAAAGCCATAAATGATGGTGCTAACGTTGGCATACTTACCTCCTTTTAGAAATTTATTGAAGCTTTTTTACCTTTACTCTCAATCCTGAGACAGACTCAACAATTATCTTTTCACCCTTTGATATAGGCACATTAGAATATGCTGCCCAGCGTTCACCATGTAATGATACCATACCTTCATCTTTTGTTATATCTGTATTTGCTATTCCCTCCATCCCTATGAGGCCCTCTGAGCCAGTAACAGGCTTTCTCCTGTGTGCCTTGAATGCAAGGCTGATTGTCAAGGTGAAGAAGAGGGTAGTTACCAGAACAGCAGGGAGGATAATGTAAAGTGAGAGTTTTATGAATGGAGATGGTGACTCAAAAAGCATTAATGAACCAATAACCATAGCAATTACCCCACCAATTGCAAGGACACCGTGGGATACAATCTTCACCTCGAGGATAAAGAGAATAATCGCAAGGATAATCAGCAGGAGTCCTGCATAATTTACAGGAAGTGTCTGGAATGCATAAAAAGCAAGAATGAGACAGATTCCTCCCATTACCCCCGGGAATAGTGAACCAGGGTTTGTGAGTTCAAAGAAAAGCCCGTAAAAGCCAAGGAGCATAAGGATATATGCGATATTCGGGTCAGAGATGAGATTGAGTATCTTGTGCCTGATACTCATTTCTTCTCTAATAACATTGGCATTTGCTGTCTTTAAAATCTTTTCACCAATAACAGTCCGAACCTTTCTGCCATCGATATCTGAAAGAAGGGTATTCAGGTCTTTGCTCACTATATCTATAACATTCTTCTTTAATGCTTCTTCTTCTGTTGCAGAGATACTTTTTCTCACCGCATCTTCAGCCCATTTTGCATTCCTGCCACTCCTCTCCGCAAGAGACTTTATGTAAGCTGCTGCATCATTGGTTGCCTTCTCAGCCATCACTTTATCTATCTTTTCACCAATGCCTACCGGATGGGCTGCGCCGATATTTGTACCTGGTGCCATGGCTGCAACATTGGCTGCTAACATGATAAAAACACCTGCAGAGGCTGCTCTGCTGCCACTTGGTGAGACGAAGACCACAACAGGAACTTCACTCCCGATGATATCTTTTACAATAGTTCTCATGGAAGTGTCCAGTCCTCCAGGGGTATCCATCTCGATTACAAGTGCTTCAACCTTTTTCTCGTTTGCATTCTTAATGCTTTTCCCGATATATTCTGATGCCACAGGATTTATGACACCATGCATGGTGATTACCATCACATTCCTTTTTGGTTCTTCAGAAAAGGCAATAGGGGAACACAAAAGGGCAAGAAAAATAAGAGAAATAATCTTCATGCACATCCCTTTGTGCTGGATGAATATA
>JBGPQS010000200.1:0-2756 GCA_041489235.1 Thermodesulfovibrionia bacterium | reverse complement strand
CTGGTGACGTATCGGTAATTCCTCCTGGACATGATGGCTGGGTTGTCGGGAACGAACCTGTGGTAGCAATCGATATCACAGGTATGACCCAGTATGCAAAGCAACCTAAAAAATAGATGTGACTGTTATTTAATAATCAGCAAGTATTAAATCTTGTAAGAGTATTTATATCAGACGAGTCAGAGTGAACTTTTATAGCATTATAAAAGCCACTTCTTAAGTAAATATTTTGCCCCTTCTTTATCAAGAGGCTGATTCGCTGAGCCACACTGAGGATCCTGCACACAGGAAGGACACCCTTCTTCACAGGGACATTCATCAATGATTTTCAGAGTTGCTGATAGCCAATCTTCGATAACCTCTGTCGCTCTTTTCGTAAGACCAATTCCACCCTCATACCCGTCATAGATGAATATCGCTGGCTGTTTAAATTGGGGATATAACGTATAACTTAATCCTCCAATATCTCCTCTGTCACAGAGCGCAAAAAGCGGTATGCATGCAATCGCAGTATGCTCGACTGCATGGAGCGTCCCTGCGAGATCAAATCCTTTTGATTCGATGGAAGATTGTAGCGCACTGTCTATTTGAATCCAGAGCCCTTCGGTCTCGAATATATAATCAGGCATATCGAGGGAGTGTCTTGAGATCCTTACTCTATCAAAGATTCTCTTTTTCTCATAGCCAATTATCTTCTGTGTTGTTTTAAGGGTTCCCCAGGATACTGAAAAGCCTCTGTAATTCTTCGTCTCCTTCTCTTTAATTATCTCTGTCTCTTCCTTGCTCAATGCCTGAGTATAATAATGGACATCAACCTCTCTGCATATCACCTTTTTCATTGTGAGATCAAGCTCTGTAACCTGATACTGTTTTCCCCTGTGGAGATAAATAGCTCCGGGAAATGCATCTCTGAAAATCCTCGCACCACTTAATTCACCAATTGCCTTCCCTGATTCATTCACAATATCAAATGGCTCTCCGATTGCTCTAATACCTACCTCTCTATGAGGCATTCTCTTTGTTGAAAACCATATATCTCCTCTCTTGCCGGGATTGAGCACTTTTTCTTCAACAAGTTCGTCAATCAATGGCATAAGCTTTTTTATCTCATATACACTGTCATCCTCTCTCAGGTAAACTTCTGAAGAAGCACATGAAATATGTCTTTTAAGAATATGGGTATTCTCAGGGTCTATGACTGCTGCTTCATGGCTCTTCTCAAAAAATGCCTCAGGATGGCGCATAAAATACTGATCAAGGGCATCCTGAATTGCTATCATTGCAATCATTGATTCCTGCCCGTGCCTACCCACACGTCCAGCTCTTTGCCATGTACTCGACACAGAACCCGGATATCCGCAGAGTATACAGCAATCAAGTCCGCCAATATCAACTCCGAGTTCAAGTGCACTTGTTGTGATTACACCGAGGAGTTCACCGCTAAATAATTTCTGTTCTATCTCACGCCTTTCTTTCGGAAGAAAACCAGCCCGGTAAGGGCTTATTCTGCCTTGAAGATCAGGTGCCTGACTTATGGTCCATGAATAAATAAGCTCTGTTATCTTTCTTGCTTTTGTAAAGACAATTGTTCTCAGTCCTTCATTCAGGCATCGAAGAAAGAGCCTTGTTGTCTCTGTGTAAGGACTATCTGTCGGGTTTACAAAAATAAAATGTCTTCCTGCCTGTGATGCCCCGCTCTGGTCTATCACCTTAAATGGTACGCCAATAAGTTCCTCTGCAAGTTGAGCTGGATTGGCTATAGTTGCAGAGGCCGCAATAAATTGAGGATTGGAGCCCCAGTAGTTGCATATTCTCCTCAGCCTTCTCATCACATGAGCTACATTCGAGCCGAAAACACCCCTGTAGGTATGTATCTCATCGATAACCACATAGTGTAAATTTCTGAAAAATGCTTCCCATTTCTTATGGAAGGGATTTATTGCAAGATGGAGCATATCAGGGTTTGTGAAAATAACATGAGGGAGTGCCTCTCTTATTTTTTTCCTTCTGTATGCAGTAGTGTCGCCGTCGTAAACCTCAGCAAATTCCAGTCGAGAGACAGAACGATGTAAAGGATGATGGAAACCTAATTCCCCCTCACCCCTCTTTGCTAAAGGGGGGATGGGGGGATTAATATTCTCCTTTGGTAAACTAAGATTGATACCGAGGTTATCAAAAAGGTCATTAAGGTTTTTTACCTGATCCTGTTCAAGCCCTTTTAAGGGGAATATATACAAAGCCTTATAGTCAGGATTTTCAATTATGGATTCAAGCACAGGGATGTTGTATATAAGGCTTTTACCGCTTGCTGTTGGTGTCATGACCACAACATTTTCTCCCTGTCTTATTAGATCAATTGCTTCGACCTGGTGGCGGTAAAAAAGCTCAATCCCCTGTTTTCTTAATACATCTCTTAACCTGTCAGATATATCAAGCTTCATGTATCTCGGTTTTACAGGGGGAATATAGTTATGGTTTACAATCTGGAGATTAAATCTCCTGTCGTTTTTTATTGACTCGATAAAATTAACTATTGACATGGAAGCATACCTTCATCTAAATTTTACCAGATGAGAGAAAAGATATTACTTGTTGAAGATTCAAAGTCATTGCAACAGATATACAAGGCGAAACTGACTTACGAACAATTTCACGTTCTCACTGCAGACAACGGCATGGAAGCGATCAAAATACTCTCCCAGGAAAAACCAGACCTTATTCTGCTCGACCTCATGATGCCTCTCATGGATGGCTAT
>JBGPQS010000199.1:0-2759 GCA_041489235.1 Thermodesulfovibrionia bacterium | reverse complement strand
TGTTTCTGCAGCAACATCCCTGTTTCTCTTAGCCTGTAATACTCCGTAGTATGCTTGTTTGACATTAAAAATTACTTGATCTGTCACATTCTCAAAGTCCGCCCTTGATGAGTCCAGATTTAACCGCTGAATCCTCACCTGTGTAGGAGTCTTCCCAAAATCAAAGATGTTCTGGCTCAGTGTGAAACTGCTCGTGTATGAATCAAATGCATTATTGCCAGAAGATTGGCCAGCGAGAGATTGGCTGAAATTCCTGGAAGAAGCACTCTTGACTCTGCTGTAGCCTGATGACCAATCTACCTGGGGAAAATAATTTGCCTCTGCCTGGCCGATCCTGCTCTGATTTATGTCTATGGTATTCCTGGCAGCAACAATATTTGGATGAACCTTTAATGCTATTTCAATACATTGCCCCAAACCAAGCAATTCATCTTTTTTTATAATTTTCTCTGCCTCTGTTTTAAAAGGGGAAAAAAGTATCAGTAACAAAACTATAGGAATGAGTTTTTGCACATTAACCTCCTTTTAATGTAATATACCCGGAAAATATTATCAATAATCCACCAATCATGACGCCGACTGTCAGCACTTCGTTTAATAATAACATACTAAAAATTATAGCACCAACAGGCTCAAGATAGCCAAGTACTGCAGTCCTGTTTGCCGTCAACTCACGCATCCCTCTGAAATACAATATGGGTGCAATAGTTGAATGCAGAGCACCTAAGAGGACAAAACTCCATAAAGCCTGAGCCGGAAAACTGCTCACAAAGGGAAGAAGCATAATGGCTATGATAAGGTTCTGAAAAAAAGCTAACACAACAGGATTATAACTCTGCGCAAAGACTCTTACAATAATAATAATTACTGCATATGCAACCCCTGAAAAGAGCCCAAAGAGAATACCCACTGTATCTCTGTCAGGATGACTCAACAAATCAAGAAAACCTTTTGGTTCTACGCCCACCATAATCCACAAACCAATGCTTGCAATACCTATCGAGATTATAATTCTCTTTGTTAACGGCTCTTTCAGAAATATCAATGCCAGAAAGGCAACAAGCACAGGAGCAATATAATGCGTAAGTACTGCATTGGCAATGGTAGTCTTGTGAAATGCATAAAAATATGTGAAGTTATTAAGAAGCACAATCGGACCTAAAATGAGCAGATAAAGAAACTCTTTGCCCTTTGGAAAGTTTATTCTGTATTTTTTTCTGGTTAAGACTATGCCCTGAATAATGATGCTCACAAGGGTAGAATAAAAAATAAGAACATGTATTGGAACATTCGAGAGCCGGACCACTACCCCGAGAGAGCTCCAGATGAATAGAGCTAAGAGGACATAGAAAGAAGCCATGAGAAACATAGTATATCATTTTCTAAATGCCTTCAACATATCAAATCTAAATAATGAATACTGCTTGAAAAACCCTTGCTCTATCAGCAAACATAAGACATGTCACTCTTTGAAGAAGAATCCCTTACACCTCCTCTTGCTTACCGCATGTGTCCAAGAACACTTGACGAATATGTTGGACAGAAACACATCCTTGGTCAGGGGAAATTATTACGAAGGGCTATAGAAGCGGACAGAATCACCTCTCTCATCTTGTACGGGCCGCCTGGAACTGGTAAAACAGCTCTTGCAAAAATAATCGCTCACAGGACAAAGGCACATTTTGAATGGCTTAATGCAGCGACTATTGGTCTTGATGAACTCAGAAAGGTGATACAGCATGCAAAAAATAGAAAAGCAAAAGGTATTCGTACCATTGTCTTCTTAGATGAGATTCACCGGTTTAATAAACTCCAGCAAGACGCCCTGCTCCCTGATGTTGAAGAAGGGAATATAAAACTCATAGCTGCTACAGTAGAAAACCCGTTCTTCTATGTAAATTCGACTCTTCTTTCAAGGGGTCAGGTGTTCCAGTTGAAACCTCTCACAAAGGAAGATTTGCTTGAAATAGTGAGACGTGCTATGAGTGACAAAGAGCGCGGGCTGGGTAATCTTACGATAGTCGCTGATGAGGATGCACTCGACCATATTGCAGAAATGTCAGACGGTGATGCGAGAAAGGCCTTATCGTCATTAGAAATTGCTTGTCTTACAACAGAACCAGATACCGATGGCCACATAAGGATTACAATGAATATTGCAGAAGAGTCAATCCAGAAAAAGCATATACTATATGACAAAAAAGGCGACCAGCACTATGATACCATCTCTGCCTTTATCAAGAGCATGCGCGGCTCAGACCCCGATGCTGCGGTGTATTATCTTGCAAAGATGCTTTATGCCGGTGAAGACCCCCGATTCATTGCCCGACGCATCGTAATCTGTGCCTCAGAAGATGTGGGAAATGCTGACCCAATGGCACTTGTCGTTTCTACCTCTGCTTTAAGGGCAGTAGAATTCATCGGCATGCCTGAGGCAAAGATACCTCTTGCACAGGCAACTATTTATGTTGCAAATGCTCCAAAAAGCAATGCCTGTTATAAGGCTATAGAGGAAGCAATGGAAGATGTCTCCACTGAAGAGACTATGGAGGTTCCTGACCATCTCAAGGACAGTCATTATCCCGGCGCTAAGAAATTAGGACATGGTGAAGGGTATAAGTATCCACACAATTATGGCGGACATGTTGAGCAGGATTATTTGCCAAAGAAGAAAAAATATTACAAGCCTTAATCAGCCTGATTATCAGATTTTCAAACAAATCTCTTTAAAAAACTTAAACCCTCCAACAACTTATAGG
>JBGPQS010000198.1:0-2806 GCA_041489235.1 Thermodesulfovibrionia bacterium | reverse complement strand
GTTTTACCCAGTGCATCAGCACCAACACCTATACTCCTGCAGCACATGCAAGTATTTTTTCAGGTCTCTATCCACCAGGGCATGGTGTGAGGGAATTCTACGGGAAGAAACTCAGCAGTAATGTGTATTCCCTTGCAGAGGTTTTAAAGGTACATGGTTATAACACTATGATGTTTACCGATACACCCCACCACTTTCACTACACAGGACTTGAACGGGGGTTTGACCATGTGATTGCAAGAGATGAGGAAAGATTGTATGAATTACTCAAAACAAAAGATTTTGATAGAAATTCTCAACATTTCATTTTCGCCCATTTTTTTGATGTCCATGAGCCCTATCTGGCTTCAGAAAATGAGAAGTACAATGACGGCAGTTACATGAGCAGTATGGAAAAACTCTATGAGGAAGGTGGAGTCCCTTTTAATAAATCCCTTTATTCAAAATCTCATAAATATCTTGTATGGAATAATTTCATTGATTATGTTGGTAGGAAAGTAAATCTCTTTTTCCCCCTGTATGTTCGTGGTGTGAGTAAGTTTGATACAGGAAGATTCAAAGATTTTATCCAAACCCTCGAACACCTCGGTGTTATGGATGACGCGGTGATTATCATTGTTGCCGACCACGGAGAAGGAAGAAGGAATGACAATGATAGAGAGTGTTTCGGTCACTCAGGTCCCCTCTTTGATAATGTACTGCGGGTGCCGCTTATTCTTTCCTGCGAGGAAATTACCCCTGGAGTGTCAGATTCACTGGTTTCGATTGTAGACATATTCCCTACGGTTTTACGTATTGCTCTCAACAAGTCTCCACAAGAATTGCTCCCCTATACTATAGATGGTGTCACTATGCTTGATCCCTTAAACGACAGGAAGGTGTACAGTGAGACATGGAGTATGGATTGCGAGGACAAACACTGGAATCTTGACATGACGTCCTATCTCTTATACCAGCGGGCTCTGAGAACCGAGTCGCATAAGTATATCGTCTATGGAATGCCCGAAAAATTTAATGATATAAATAGTGACAGCACACCTGATGAAGACTTCTTGCAGGATTACTATCGCTGTTTTTTATGTGAGTTTGAATCGTATGATAGGTTCATTGAACAACTTACTGCATTGCAGAAAAAGTCCTTAAAAAGAGAGGACCTTCTTGCCTCAAATAGCAAGCAGGTGTATTGCTTCTATGATTTAAAAAAAGACCCAAGAGAATTTAATCCTGTTTTCTTGTCAGGTGCATCCCTCACTGATGCAGGAGATTTTTATCAGGATATCTTCACCATGGAGAAAAAAGCTTCACATACTGAACAGATATTTGATGAGTATGACAAAGACGCCCTCAGAGAGATTGCAAAGAAGCTATTCCTTAAAAAGACTGATGATATAATCCTTACTCTATTATCAAATAAGCATCTGCTGAGTAATTTGATAGACAGAGTCATTTTTAACCCTGTACTTTCCGATGAAGATTTTATCAAAAGTGTCTATGCAGTATTTTTCAATGGTGTCCCTTCAGAGAGAGAACAGAAAGAGGCGTCAGAATTTTTCCAAGGCGGGTTATCAAGAAAGATGTATTTTAACAAAAAGGTATTTGGAGGAAAGACATTCATCTCCGTATGCAGAGGGATAGTATCGGAAGAAGATATATATAGCAGGATTATGGAACTCGAAGACTATAAACATAAATATAAAGAGATCGAAGGAAGCCGCTTCTTTAAAATTTTTACTTCAATCACCCGGCTTATAGATAACGGGCTTTTTCCACAGGGGACGCGGAGAAGGCGTGTTTACTCGAAACTTATAAAAAGAACACGGAGACCACAACGTGGCTGATTTAAAAAAAGATGATTTCCAGAGAAGAATCACAGAACTTGAAAAAAAGGTAGAAACCCTTAAGGGAGAATTAGCCGAGAAAGAGAGATTACTCACTTCCATTCATACCTCAAAAACATGGCAATTAGGACAGTTGTACGGCAGGCTGTTCGGTATGGAGTCTTTCTGGAGAGAAAAGATATCTTCTTTTGCAAAAAAAATATTTGGGATAAGACCACGTAATAAGTGGAATACTATCATTTCAAGCCCTGTCAAGGCCTCTGACCGTCATTATCAAATACTTCTTGAGTTCATCTCTCACATCCCTCTCGGTAAGGGAATATTTGTGATGATTGCAAGGCCTCAAATAGTGGAAGGGATTGGCTTCAGGGCTGAAGAGCTCAACTATAGGGTGGTAGGATTGGCAAATGAGTTCAGCAAAGGAGGCTTCAGCATCCTTTATATTTTCACAGAGCAAAAGGAGGGTGTGTCACCTGATCACATAGAGCGAGTGAGTGAGAATGTCCTTCAGATGAGCATCCAGCTGTTTTTCAAGACATTTGAGTTTTTCTTTGAACGGATAAACTCTTTCTCAACGAATAAAGTCTTTTTCATCCATCGCTTGCACCCATGTGTTGTTGAAATAGTATGTTGCGCAAATGCATATAACTGGACAACTGTGTACGATATATTGGACAACTGGGAAGAGTTTAGCAAGGCAGGGTGGCTTACCGAATGGTACAGCAGAGATCTTGAAGAATTTGTGGTGAGTAATGCAGATATAAAAATTGCCGTCAGTTATTTCCTGCAGAGAAAATTTAACTATAGCGGGAATGTGCACGTCGTCCATAATGGTTACTATCCGAATTCGTTAAATGTTCCTCCCAAAGATTTTAAAAAGGGAAAGATCACCGCAGGGTACTTCGGTAGCCTTGAGAAATACCGGTTTGACTGGGACATGTTGTTGTCCATTGCAGAACGTCATAAAG
>JBGPQS010000197.1:0-2812 GCA_041489235.1 Thermodesulfovibrionia bacterium | reverse complement strand
TTCCGTTCTGAGTTTATAAACCGAATTGATGAACAGATAGTTTTCAGGGAGCTTGGAGGAGATGACGTGAAGAAAATCTTAAAGACAATTCTCAAAGAGACATGTGATGACCTTAAAGAGCGATATGATGCCACATTGAAAGTTACTGAAGAAGCTGAGAAACTCATTGCTCATAAAGGATATAGCCCACAATATGGCGTGAGAGAGTTACGACGAACAGTTGAAAAACTTGTTCAGATTCCATTGAGCAATCTAATTTTAAGCGGAAAGTTTCAGGAACACAGCTCATGGCAGGTTGTTTGCAGTAATGAAGGAATTTTAATTATACCTCAATGATAATGGGCATAATCATTGGTCGTCTTCCCATTGTGTTCATGAGATATTTTTTGAGTACGCTCCTGAGTTTAGCCTGTATAAGAGATGCATCAGTGAGGATTTCCTTGTTAAGTTCTTCCAGGGTATTTATGACAAGCTCCCGCACATCATTGATTATTTCCTGAGATGCATCTTCAAATACAAACCCTCTTGAAATGATATCCGGGCCCGAGACGATATTCCCTGTAAGTTTTTCTATCGCTAAAAGTATAAGGACTATACCATCATGTGCAAGTTTGCGCCTGTCCCTCAAAACCATATCCTCGACATCACCAACGCCCTTTCCGTCAACAAATATCCTTCCTGAATTTATCCTCCCGTTTCTGCTTGCCCCTTCCTGTGTAATATCAAGCACATCGCCGTTCTGAAGAATGAAGATGTTCTCCTTAGGGATACCGAGATTTTTGGCAAGCTTCGAATGATACACGAGATGTCTATACTCACCATGTATTGGCATGAAATATTTTGGTCTTACAAGATTAAGCATAAGTTTCAGCTCTTCCTTTGATGCATGGCCTGAGACATGAACTTCTGAGACTTTTTCGTAGATAACATCTGCACCACGCCTGAAAAGATGGTTTAT
This sequence comes from Thermodesulfovibrionia bacterium, assembly GCA_041489235.1. GTDB lineage: Bacteria > Nitrospirota > Thermodesulfovibrionia > Thermodesulfovibrionales > SM23-35 > VGWZ01. Next base: position 1,854 of record JBGPQS010000197.1, on the reverse strand, counting down.
TATCCTTCCTATAGAGCGTTCATTTCCCGGGATCATCCTTGCCGAAAGTATAACGGTGTCACCTTCTTTAATCTCAATTATCTTATGTTCACCTGTTGCAATCCTTGAGAGCACACTCATCGGCTCTCCCTGACTTCCTGTGGTAATAACTACTACCTCATTGTCCTTGAGTTCTTTGAGATTATCAAGCCTCAGCCATGTATCCTGAGGGAGATTAAGATAACCGAGGTCAAGTGCAATCTGTGCATTCGCGACAATACTCTTCCCGCACATAATCACTTTTCTCCCGTACATTATGGCAACATCAATTGCCTGCTGGATTCTGTGGATATTTGATGCAAATGTCGCGATGATGATCCTTCCGGGTGCGTGGGCAAATATATCCTCAAATACACGTCTTACTTCTTTTTCAGAAAAAGTGAACCCGCCTTTTTCAGCGTTTGTACTGTCAGACAGGAAAAGAAGCGTTCCCCTTTCTCCATATTCAGCAAATTTGTGAAAATCCATCAATTGACCATCAACAGGTGTAGGGTCAAGTTTAAAATCACCCGTATGGACTACCAGTCCGACAGGGGTCTGAATTCCAAGGCCTACTCCATCTACAATACTGTGTGTGACTCTGATGAACTCGATAGAAAATACTCCAAGATTGATTACATCTCTCGGTTTAACCGGGATAAGTTCACGATCTTCGAGATGATGTTCCCGTAGCTTACTTCTGATCAGCCCAAGTGTGAGGGGTGTACCATAAACAGGAACATCAATTTCCTTAAGTAAAAAGTGCAGAGCACCTATGTGGTCCTCATGTCCATGGGTAAGTACGATACCTCTTACTTTTTCCCTGTTGTCGAGAATATATGAAAAATCAGGGATGACAAAGTCAACACCAAGCATATCTTCCTCAGGGAACATAAGACCGGCATCAACAACAATGATGTCATTACCATATTCAAAGACTGTCATGTTGAGGCCAATTTCCTCAACACCGCCAAGAGGGATCACAGAAAGGGTATTTTCCATTAACTACATATTATACAAGAAAACAAAACTGCCATTCTCAACTTTTTGTCTCATCTGCAACTCTTTTTATCCCTGGCTTGTAGTCAAGAACATGCCGCTGATATTCTTCTGACATCAAATGCGATGATATCATGAAATCAGCAGTTGCCCGATTACACGCAATCGGGATGTTATAGACAACTGCAATGCGAAGCAATGCTTTCACATCTACATCATGGGGTTGCGGTTCGAGCGGGTCCCAGAAAAAGATCACAAAGTCCAGTTCACCCTCTGTAATTTTAGCCCCGATTTGCTGGTCACCTCCCAGCGGACCACTCTTGAACCTTTGGATTTCAAGACCGAGTTCAGTTGTGAGTATCTGCCCTGTTGTGCCGGTGGCGAATAATTCATGCCCGGATAAGAGATCCTTATTGAACTTTGCCCACTCCAGCAAATCCTGTTTTTTATTGTCGTGCGCAATAAGAGCGATTCTTTTCTTTTTACTCATTTTAATCATATCTGTATTCATAGGTCTTTTTGCCTCCTCTATTTATAATACCATACCAATTGCAAAACATTTTCTCGCTTTGAAGGGCAGATGTTCTGATAAAAGCTTTTCCAGCAACACCTTATTGTCCTTTGGACTGGCCAGCCAGCCTTTCTTTGAAATACACGTAATGTTATGACTGCATTCATGTGTATCATAATAAAATATTGTTGCTTTGAAAAGGTTTTTTAGCATGTCTGCCTTCATTTCATACAACGTTTAGGTCAAGATAAATAGTTTATATCCCTTTTATAAACCATGCACCAAAGAATATAAGAAATGCTCCGCAGGAATAAAGCAAAACCTTG
>JBGPQS010000196.1:0-2854 GCA_041489235.1 Thermodesulfovibrionia bacterium | reverse complement strand
TTTCTTCATCGCACGCCGGAAAGCAACTCTTCTTTCCAATTGCATAGCTACATTCTCCGCAACAAGCTGGGCATCTATTTCCGGTTTCCTTATCTCTTTTATATCAATTGATACCTCTTTGCCAGTCATATCTTTAAGATCTTTTCTGAGCTTTTCGACCTCTACTCCTTTTTTACCGATAATTATCCCCGGTCTTGCAGTATGAATAATCACCCTCATGTTCTGACCCGCTCGTTCAATTTCTATCTTGGGAATCCCGGCATGAAAGAGCTTTTCTTTGAGTGTTCTCCTTATCGTTATGTCTTCAATAAGTTGATCACAATAACCTTTGCCAGCATACCATCTCGAATCCCAGGTCTTTATTATCCCGAGCCGATTTCCTATAGGATGCGCCTTCTGCCCCAAATCTACCTCCTCTTACCCTTCCTCTGATAAAACTAATGTTATATGGCAAGTTCTCTTTCTGATAACATTTGCCCTGCCCATAGCCCTTGGTTCAACCCTTTTCATAACAGGCCCCTGATCAACAAAAGCCTTGATCTTCATCTCTTCAGGATTAACAGCTTTTTTCTGTTCTGCATTTGCCATTGCAGATTTTAAAAGTTTCTCTATAAACCTTGCCCCTCTGTATGGCATGAATTTTAGAAACAGAAGGGCGTCTCCAGCACTTTTATTTGTTATAAGATCTATTACTCTCCGTGCTTTTCTCGGAGTAAGTCTTGCATATTTTAATATCGCCTTTGATTCCATAACAGACTCTTTTTACCCCTTCTTTGCAGCAGGAGCTGCCTTTTCAGTTCCTGAATGGCTCCTGAATGTTCTTGTCGGTGAAAACTCACCGAGCTTATGACCAACCATATTCTCTGTAACATATACGGGAATAAACTTTTTACCATTATGAACAGCAAATGTATAACCTATAAAGTCAGGAACTATTGTAGAACGTCTTGACCATGTCTTTATAAGTTTCTTTTCACCGCTCTCCATCATTGCCTTAACCTTTTTCATAAGCTTCTCATCTACAAAAGGACCCTTTCTTAAAGATCTCGACAAGTTACTTCCTCCTCTTCACGATAAGTCTATCAGTTCTCTTATTCTTTCTTGTTTTAACGCCCTCAGGCTTACCCCATGGGGTGCAAGCCGGCCTGCCACCAGATGCCTTACCTTCTCCGCCTCCCAATGGATGGTCTACCGGATTCATAGCAACTCCTCTTACATGAGGCTTTTTCCCTAACCACCTTATTCGCCCTGCCTTGCCGTAAGAGATATTTTCGTGATCAGGATTGCTAACCTGTCCGATGGTCGCTATGCAAACTGAAGGTATTAAACGCGCCTCACCAGATGATAGTTTAACCTGAACATAGTTTTCTTCTTTGGCTATCAGTTGTGCAGAAGCACCTGCGCTTCTCACAAGTTTGGCCCCTTCACCCGGCCTCAGCTCGATATTGTGGATAAATGTTCCTAACGGCATATCGCTCAGAGGCAATGCATTCCCTGTTTTTATTTCAGCACCTTTACCGGAAACAATCTCGTCGCCAATCTGAAGTCCGACAGGCGCAATAATATATCTCTTCTCGCCATCCTTATAATGAAGAAGAGCGATCCTTGCTGACCTGTTAGGATCATATTCTATTGTGCCAACCTTTGCCGTGATACCTGTCTTATCTCTTTTGAAATCAATAATCCTTAAGGCCCTCCTGTTGCCGCCACCTCTATGCCAGATAGTAACCCGTCCATTATTATTCCTGCCACCATTTTTCCGCATACATACCAGTAAAGGCTTATGCGGCTTACTGGTAGTTATGTCATCAAAGTCAGTGACTGTTTGAAATCTCCTGCCAGGCGATGTTGGATTATATTTTTTTATTCCCATTATGCACCTTCAATAAACTCGAGTTTTTCACCCTTTTTAAGTGTAATAATAGCCTTCTTGGTGTCAGGCCTCTTACCAACAGATTTCCCATATCTTTTCCATTTGCCTCGTCCATGTATCGTTGCAATCTTGTCAACTTTTACCTTGAATATCTCTTCTATTGCCCTTTTTATCTCAATCTTATTGGCGTCTCTGGAGACTTCAACAAGTATCTTATTGAGTGATTCTTTAAGAGCAGCACCCTTTTCGGTAAATATCGGCTTCTTGATTATGGTATATATATTTTTCATGGCCTCTTTATTTCCTCTAATCGTGCAGCTGCATCTTTTGTTAAAAGAAGCGTATTATATGAAACAACATCATATGTATTAAGATCAGCAGCCCTTTTGACATATACTCCCGGTATGTTTCTGGCAGAAAGTGTGACGGTATCATTTTTTTCAGGTAAAACGATAAGGACACTTCTGTTCTGTATCCCGAGGTTCTTTAAGATTGTGATCATATCTTTTGTTTTCGGTTTCTGTAAAGATAAACTGTCTATAATAACAATTTCACCACTGGAAAGCTTTTCCTGAAATGCAGTTGCCAGTGCTATCTTCTTGACTTTTTTCGGCAGCTTATAGGAATAATCTCTTGGCAGCGGACCAAATATTGTCCCTCCACCCCGCCATAAAGGGGACCGGATGCTTCCAGACCTTGCCCTTCCTGTACCTTTCTGTTTCCAGGGCTTTTTGCCGCCTCCTCTGACCAGACCTTTAGTCTTTGTCGCATGGGTACCCTGTCTCTGGTTAGCAAGAAAATTCACTACTGCAGCATGAAGTGTGCCCTGTTTTGCATGGGCGGCAAAAACCTCTTCACTTAAATGAATTTGCCCGACTGTATTGTTATCTTTATCTTTTATCTCAACTTCTGGCATATCAATTTTCCTTTTTAATTTCTATCAGCGTACCAACCCCACCCGGGACAGCACCCCTTATGAGC
>JBGPQS010000195.1:0-2871 GCA_041489235.1 Thermodesulfovibrionia bacterium | reverse complement strand
TCTTGAATGAGAGGCGTAATACTAAGAATCATTTTTTCTGACGGAATCTTTATTTCCCACTGTGAAGGATATCTCGCTCCTGTCTTTTCAGACTTATAATGGGATAGAACAGTAATGGAGAAATCATCCTTCGAAAGCATTCTGTATCTTCCATGCTGGGAAACAAACGTCCCTGATGAATACGGGTCAAGCGAGCCGTCTTTATTCCTGAGCATATAGAGCATTATTTCCCTGTTATCATCAAGCTGGATTGCAAACCAGTCCCATCCCGCCTGCTTTTGACTCAGTCCCCTTGTAGAGATTTCCCTGTCGAACCAGCTCTTCCCTTTTACAGCATAAACTTTATCCCCGATTGTCAGCTTGCCCTGTGTATTCATCTGCGTGTATGAGAAATAAACAGAAGCTATGAGCGATGACTCCTCAGATTTTCGCGAATATCCGTTTTTGCCATTGAGCACCAGAGGCTTAACAGGCTTCACGTGCAGATCGATTGATTTATTGCTGTCTGAGGCTCTCAACCGCATGTTTTGAAAGGTGCCACCCAATACATGGTTTCCTGTCCAAACCTTCAACCGGTTATCCTCTGCACCAGCAAACTCATACACCCCTGCATCAGCCTTATCAGAGAAATGAAAGGTATTCCCCGAAATATCAGAGACTGCAAAGTGCGATATATATATCCGGTTTACTCCAAATCGTGATGTATAGTCCCTTTTCTGGACATTGACTACAAAAAAAGTGAGTTCGTATCCGAATTCCTTTCCTCTCTCGTCAAATAGATGCCCTGTAAAATACCACCACTGTACCCTGTAATCTTTTTTATAGAAGAAATCCTCCGGCACTTTCACTATATAATCATCAGTAACATCGAGATACTCCTGGCCAAAGGCGAGGGTATAGAAAAGCAGAATAAGAGCAATCAGGGAAAGTTTTTTCATCGTTTCCTGCATATTAATAAAATGAACCGGTTCTTGACAAGGTTATCGGTTTCAGATATTTTTAAATAGCATCAGAGCAAAAGGGGAAAATACGTATACTTATGATCCGCCAAATTTCTAAAATAGTCTCTATAATTCTCCTCTGCCTATCAGGAATACGTCCTTCAAGTGAAGGTAGCCCCGGATAACGAGATGGGCAGACAGGCAGCCTCACGCACAACGGTTTTGAAACCGGTGCTGAAAAAATAAAGCCGGTAACTATTAATCCGTACGAATCAGAGTGACGGGAAAAAGGTGGGATAGGATGAAAGCCGGGAAAAATCTTGTTATCGTCGGTGACAGGGTTCTTATTGATCCCGATGAAGGGACAGATAAAAGGAGTTCCGGGCTCTATCTTCCCCCTACTGTCAGGGAAAAGGAAAAAGTGCTCAGCGGATATGTTGTAAAGACAGGCCCGGGATACCCTGTTCCCGACCCGACTGTATCAGATGAGCCATGGGCTGCGGGCAGGAAAAGGGAAGTAAAATATGTTCCTCTTCAGGCAACAGCAGGAGATTATGCAATATTCCTTAAGGAGGCTGCTGTCGAGATAGAGTTTGAAGAGAAGAAATATTTAATCGTCCCCCATTCCGCAATCCTTGCCCTTGTTCGTATAGACTTAACAGAAATGGAACAAGAAGGCGAATCAGAGACATAATCTCCTTATCCGCATAAAACTCTCAACAATTATCCAATGCAGAAATTTTTCTTGACAAGTATCTTTTTATATGATTCAATTGAATCAATTGAAATCTTTCCTGCAAGATTTATAGTAAGGGGCCGCGACTGATGCAACCTAAGACAATCATAGTCATCGGCGACAGCCGGAGGATGGATGAGATTAAGGATGAGAGTGTTCATCTCATTATTACTTCTCCACCTTACTGGCAATTGAAGGACTATGGCAATGGTAGTCAGATAGGCTTTAATGACAGTTATGAAGACTACATTAATAACCTCAATCTTGTCTGGAAAGAATGTTATCGAGTTTTACATCAAGGCTGTCGTCTGTGTATTAACATCGGTGATCAGTTTGCACGTTCAGTTTATTATGGCCGCTATAAGATCATTCCAATAAGAGAAGAGATAATCAAGTTCTGTGAAACGATCGGCTTTGACTACATGGGGGCGATTATCTGGCAGAAGGTTACTACATGCAATACTACAGGTGGAGCCACAGTTATGGGTTCTTTCCCATATCCCCGTAACGGGATCATAAAACTCGATTATGAATTTATTCTTATCCTCAAGAAACTGGGCGACCCGCCGAAAGTAAGCAAAGAGGTTAAAGAAAAATCGAAATTATCTCTCGAAGAATGGAATGAATATTTTTCTGGACATTGGCATTTCTCTGGTGAGAGACAGGACAAGCACCTTGCAATGTTTCCTGAGGAATTGCCAAAAAGATTGATCAAAATGTTCAGCTTTGTAGGTGATACAGTGCTCGACCCATTTTTAGGGAGTGGGACAACCTGTTTGGCAGCCAGGAATCTACACAGAAATTCTGTAGCATATGAAATAAATGAGGAATTTCTTCCGATCATCAAACAGAAATTAAATATCAATAATCATAATGCAGACATAGAAATAGTAAAACAACCAATGAAGTCTATTGATTTCAAAAAGGAAATTCTCAATCTTCCTTATATATTTAAAGACCCTGTTAAATTCGATAAAAAAATAGATCTGAAAAAACTTAAATTCGGTTCGAAAATAGATCATTCTGACCACCAGAGAGAGACCTATTATTCAGTTAAGAAGATATTGAGTCCTGAGGTATTAATTCTCAGTAACGATTTGAAAGTCAGGCTCATTGGCATCAAAGAAAGACCAGATTTGAACGGGAAAGCCATGCAATTTTTAAATGAAAAGTTGATAGGGGAAAAGGTATTCC